>JAFGQQ010000344.1 GCA_016935595.1 Bacteroidales bacterium | reverse complement strand
TCCTTGTATGGCCGCCATAAGCGATTCGTAAGAACCAACCGGCGACATGATTTCTATATCAGGCTTTTTATTTAACATAATTTCACCAGGTATAAATATTCATTACAAAAATAAAACCTCAGAGATTAAATATAAAAAAATGACCTATTATTTTATATTAAGTAATTTTGTTTTAGAACTAATATTACCAATAGTAATAATTATAAAACTGCTCAACCAAACCGGAAATATCAATTTTTTGAATATTAGTAGACATACCCATTGAATGTCCGAGCCCGCCTTCTATATTATTAAAAATTGTGACCTTCTCAGTAAGCGGATTCCCTTCAGTTTCATTCGATTTAGCTAAAGAAGAAATGTATAAATAATGATCTTTTGATATTTTGGAGAAGTATAACATCAGTTCAGGAGTTGTATCTAGAGCAATTTCAAATGGTTGGATGTAAAGGGGTAAAAATAATTCGTTCCCGTTGATTAAATTGTCTGAAAAATAAAAAACATTGCCATAGGCTGAACTTGTTGATGACACATCGTTTAAATAGCTGTAATCTCTTGAAAATTCTATATAATTAACTTTTGCTTCCATATGCTGGTCTTTAATATAATAGCTTGAATCTGTCATTATATAATCAATGTATTTTCCCCAGTAAGGGTCATTAACTTCTTTTTCTTCGAAAACAAATTCTTTATACCATCCTTTTATGCATACCATATAATAATCTTCAGATACTCCATTATCACTAAATTTCACTTTAATTTCAATATATCTGTTTTCACATCCAATGCAGTTTTCTGTGTTTATTTTTACAAGTGCAGTATCAATTGATAAAACAGCAGGTTTGTCCGGAGTTGTAATAATAGTGAATACGGGGTCAAATCCTGTTGCAGAAACTTCGATTTTGTATGTACTATTTGCTTTGGGAATAAAACCGTTTAGTGAATAATAACCCTCACCAATAGCATTGAATTTATTAATTTTTCCATTATTTTCTGTTACAATTACATCAGCGTCATCAATAGCATAAATAGAATCATCATCATACATTGATAGACTTTTACTGACATTGACAATGGCTGAACTATCCGAAATAAATTGAGCATTTAAAACTATTTTTGTTGGTTTTCTTTCTATTTCAAAATTTTCAACGGTTTTTTCACATGAGATAAAAACCAAAATAATACCTAATAATAAAATTATCTTTTTCATTTATAACTATTTAAAATTTGATTGTCCAACGTGCATAAGGAATAAATTGAAGTAAACTAATTTGTTTTAGTACCGGTTCCCATTCTTTTGTTTCTTCATTAAACTCTTCAGTGGGATAAATAGCAAAAGGATTAGCCCTCATATAAAGATTATAAATACCAAAACTCCATGTACGTTCCCACCATTTTTTCTGAGCGATAAAATTCACTCCCAGGTCCAATCGGTGATAATCGGGTTTGCGGTATGAATTTCTGGTTTCAAAATATTTACGAAGAGTTTCAGGATAAAACTCCCATTGACTTTGATAACTATCTTTATCAAAAACATTATAATAGTCAGCATATTTTTCGTCTTCAAGTGTCATTGGATAACCTGTTCCGAAAACCCAGTTTGCACCTATATTGAGATTCTCTGAAAAATTATGAGTAATTACAATAGAAATATCATGTCTTCTGTCATAAAGGTATGGAAAAGTTTTCCCGTAGCTAATTTCAGAAAAAGTCCGGTTTGCCCATGACAAGGTATAACCAATCCACCCTGTAGTTTTTCCTGAGGATTTTCTTGCAAAAAATTCAATTCCGTAGCTTTCACCAACCCCAGTAGTAATTTTATCTTCCCAGTCGCCATAGAGGCTAAAAAAACTAGCCCCTTCTGAATACTCAATCATATCCTCCATAGTTTTATAAAACCCTTCTACTGTAATTTCATATTCATCTTTCATGGCAACTGCAAATCCTGCAGCAGCCTGGCGGGCTTTCTGTGGCGTGATTTTTTTAGTAACAGGCACCCATAAATCGGTAGGTAAGCCTAAAGTGGAATTTGCCAATAAATGCAGATACTGGGTCATGTGAACATAGGAAGCCTTTGCCGAAAGCCACTGATTGATCATTATTCTTCCCGATAATCGTGGTTCTATTGACTTATAGGTTTTCCCTTTGACAAAGAATGTTGAAAAATGCGCTCCAGCATTTATTTTAATGATTTCCCCAATTTTTACTTCATCTTCGATATAAATGAATAGCTCATCAGAAGGAAGATCAATATTTCCAAACGTTGTATCAATAGAAGGTTCGTATTCATTACCTTTGGTTTTATAAACCTGAACACCCGGTGTAAATAAATGATAAGTTGTACTGCCCCCAAAACGAATATAATGGGAAGGTACCGGAGTGTAATCAAAATCGGCTTTTACTCCGTAATCAACAATTTTTGACAAGTAGGCAAAATTATAATCATAACTGTAACTTTCATCTTCATATACAGATTCACCCTTATAATCCTCAAAAAACTTAAACTGATAATCACTATAAGTGCCAGTAACATTTAAAAATAAATTATTTAACAACATGTAATTCCATCGCAGTGCAGCAGTCCGGTTTCCCCACTGAATTCCTCCATTGGATTCAGAAGAAAACCATGAATGGCTGTCTGCATCGGAGTAGCCATATTTAGTTTTTATAAAGAATTTGTCTTTACCAAAATAAGTACTTAAATATAGTTTGCTTCTTTCGGAAAAAGAGTGATTTATTTTTGCATTAAAATCCTGAAAAAAATAACCAACAAAAAAGCTGGCATCATCAATGGCCTTATTTATTGCCATTTGAACCGGATAAGTCAGAATATCAAGATAGGAACGCCTGCCGGATACAATATAGGAAGATTTTCCTTTTAATATTGGGCCTTCGAGTGTAAGCGATGAGGACAGCAAACCAATTGAAGCAACACCTTGAAACTCTTTATTATTTCCTTCTTTCATTCGAATATCGATAACCGATGAAAGCCTCCCCCCAAAACGAGCAGGAAATCCTCCTTTATAAAGTGTAACATTTTTTATGGCATCGGCATTAAATACAGAAAACAATCCAAACAAATGATTGACATTATAAACGGGTACACCATCTAATAAAATTAGGTTTTGGTCAGGTCCTCCGCCACGCACATATAAACCGCTTGTGCCTTCTGTTCCACCCTGCACTCCTGGCATCAGCTGAATTGATTTAATAATATCAACTTCACCGAGTAAAACAGGGATTTGCTTAATATTTTTAACAGGGATTTCTATTAAACTCATTTGAGAACTTCGCAGATTTTGTACCGGTCCTTTATCTGTAACTACTACTTCGTCAAGCAGAATTGAAGGATCGAGTTCAATATTAATAATTGTATTTTCTTTAAGTTCTATCTCCTTTTCAATAGACTGATAACCCATATAGGAAAATACAATTTTTGTTTTCCCGGTTTTTAACCGAAGGCTGTAAAAGCCAAAATAGTTGGACACTGTACCTGTTAGCGAAGACGGTTCATACACATTGGCTGCAATTAAAAATTCACCGGTTTCTTTATCTGTAATTGTACCGCTAATGGTTGCATATTGTGCATAACTGTTAATTAGAATAAAGAACAGGAATGCCATAAAAACATATTTCATTTTGTTATAAATAGGTTGATTTAAAAATAACATTTTAGAACTTTTATTATTTCTCTCAAACAGAAAATTTTAATGATATATTGTGCAATATAACAAATTATAAGCAACTGTTTCGTAATAAGACAAGATTCTGATATGATACCCCTATATTATATCATTTTTATTGATGTAATATAAGTATACTTAATTTGAATTAATATTTATCGTCAGGTTTTAACAAGAAAATTTAAGCTTATATTTTTTTATTACATTTGTTAATTAAAAATAATATCAGCCATGAATTCGCTTGTACTAATCATTATTTCTATAGTTGGATATTTTTTTGCATACCGGTTATATGGAAAATATATAGCTGATAAAATATTTGAAGTATCTATAAAAAATAAAGTCCCTTCGCATGAATTAAATGATGGCGTAGACTATGTCCCAACAAAAAAACATATCCTGTTCGGCCATCATTACACTACAATTGCAGGATTAGGCCCTATCGTTGGGCCTGCAATCGGAATTATATGGGGATGGTTACCTGCATTTCTGTGGGTTTTTCTGGGTTCAATTTTTATGGGGGCTGTACATGACTTTGCTACTTTAGTTATTTCTGCGAGAAATAAGGGACAAACTTTAGGTGACTTAACCGGGGTAATAATAAGCCCTTCTGCAAAATATGCTTTTCAGTTTATTATTCAATTTTTACTTTTTATTGTTTTAGCTGAATTTGCCATGATTGTTGGGGTTTTATTTCAAATGTACCCCGAGTCGGTCATTCCGGTTTGGGTTCAGATACCTGTTGCCGTATGGCTTGGAAATCAAATAAAAAAAGGCAAAAACGATTTTATTTATTCTGTAATTGCAGTTATCCTTCTTTATTTTTCTATTTGGATAGGTATTAAAATACCTGTGCATATTCCGGCTTTTATTGCAAAAAGTGAAGTGGTAACCTGGTGCATTGTTTTATTCATTTATATGTTTTTTGCTTCTACGATCCCTGTTCACAGGCTATTACAACCGCGTGATTATATAAACTCACACCAGTTATTTATTGCTATGTTTTTATTTGCGGCGGGGATAGTTATAGCCCATCCTCCCATATTTGCTCCGGCAATTAATGATGTAGCATTTACAAAAGGAACCGATATACCCGGTATGATGCCCTTGTTGTTTATTACTATTGCCTGTGGGGCAATTTCGGGTTTCCATTCACTTGCCAGTTCCGGAACAACAGTAAAACAGTTAGACAATGAAAAAGATTCTTTATTTGTCGGTTACGGGAGCATGTTATTTGAAAGCTTTCTGGCTGTTATTGTAATTATTGCTATTGCCGGGGGACTGGGAATAGGATTAGAAAAAAACGGCATACTGCTAAAAGGCGCTGATGCATTTAAATATCACTTTTCGAGTTGGGGAAATGCATCGGGGTTACAGGCTAATTTAGAAGCGTTTGTAATTGGTGGGGCTAACTTGCTTGAAAGTATTGGCATATCACATATTTATGCAAAATCGCTTATTGCTGTTTTTATTGTCAGCTTTGCAGGAACAACCCTCGATTCGGCAACACGCATCCAAAGGTTTTCTTTACAGGAAATATTTAAAAATAAAGAAGGAATTATAATTAAACCTTTTAATAACAGATATTTTGCAACCCTTATTGTGGTTGCCGCAGCCCTGGTTATGGCTTTTGCACAACCTGGCGCAAAAGGCGCGTTAATTTTATGGCCGCTGTTTGGATCATTGAATCAACTTCTGGCTGCTTTAGCTTTGTTAATTGTAACTGTATATTTATTTTTAAAAAAGAAAAATATTTGGATTGCCTTTGTTCCTATGATATTTATTTTAATCATGACCATCTGGGCAATGATTAATAATATCATTCAATTCTGGAACAGTAAAAATGTTTTGCTTATACTAATCTCAGTTATTATATTAATACTTACCGGATGGTTGTTTTTCTCGTGTGCAAAAGTATTGATCAGGTTAAAAAACACTTTGAGGGTTAAAACTAGTATATAATAATTATTTTGTAAAATTTTAGATTATAACTTTATTTAATTTTTTCAGTTTAAATGATAAGTAATAATAATAATATCCTGTTTATGAAAATAAAATTTTACACGTTTATTCTTGTATCCATAATTTGGTCATTTAATTCGAATTTATTTTCCCAAAATAGTGCTTTTAATATCAATCAGAAACTGGGAAGAGGGGTAAATCTCGGCAATATTTTTGAAGGTTCATTTGAAGGAGAATGGGGCATAACCTTGAATGAAAAATATTTTGAAATTATAAATGAAGCGGGTTTTAATTCAGTAAGAATCCCGATACGATGGAGCAGTCATGCCGATTCATTGGCTCCATATGCAATAGATTCAGTTTTTATGGCCCGAATTAAATGGGCAATTAATACTGCTTTAAAAAATAATTTAATGGCTATTATTAATATACACCATTATTACGATTTATTTGAAAAACCCGAAGAAAACAAACCCCGCCTGCTTGGCATCTGGAACCAGATTTCTAAAGAATTTAAAGACTATTCCGACAGCTTGCTTTTTGAGTTATGCAATGAACCTAATACCAATTTAACTCCCTCTCTCTGGAATGCTTATGCAAAAGAAATACTCGATACAGTGCGTGTTTTAAACCCAAAACGTACCTGCATTATCGGAACTGCCGAATGGGGAGGAATTGGGGCATTGCCTTTATTAAAATTACCCGGTGACACAAGTATCATTCTTACTATTCACTATTACAATCCTTTTCAATTTACCCACCAGGGTGCCGATTGGGTTGATGGTGCTGATGCATGGCTTGGCTCAACCTGGGATAGTACAATAAGTCAGCAAAATGCTATAATCAATGATTTGGAGAAAATAAAACAATATTCCGATACAGCTAATGTGCCTGTTTTTATAGGAGAGTTTGGTTCCTACAGCAAAGCTGATATGGACTCGAGGGCCAGGTGGACTGCCTTTTGTGCCAGAAAATTTGAAGAATACGGATTTAGCTGGTCATATTGGGAATTTGCCTCCGGATTTGGATTTTTTGACCCGGGGGCTTTAGTATGGCGCGTTGAGTTAGTAAAAGCTCTTACAGAAATGTATCCAGATTCTTATCTTCCTTTAACAGGCGATACCATATTGCTTTCCGATTTTAGCTTTGGTGCAAACTGGAGCCTTGGACTGCAAGGCGGAGCCCTGGCAAATATAGATAATGAAAATGAAATGTATCACATTACAATAACTAATGGAGGTACAGCTAATTGGCACATCCAAATGATCCAAAACCAAATTCCAATTATTTATAAAACTACATATAAAGTTTCATTCGATGCTTATTCGCCTGACAACCTGACAATTAATCCTTACATTGGCCGTAATGGCGATCCCTGGGACAGTTATAGCGGAGCTAATAGTATTAGTTTGACACCTTCTTTACAAAACTATAGTTTTACATTTACAAAACAGGAAATGACAGACCTTACAGCCCGCATGGCTATTGATATGGGTAACCAAACTGGTGAGGTTTACTTTGATAATATAATCATTGAAAAAATTGCAAAAACCAATCCGGTTACTTCAAT
>JAFGQQ010000343.1 GCA_016935595.1 Bacteroidales bacterium | reverse complement strand
CAGTATCGCCGCCCTGTGCCACCGCTAAAGCTATGGCGACACGCGGTCCGGGCGGTAAACAGTTTGTTAATTTTATAAATTTGATTGAACTTACAGAATAAAGAAGTTAATTAGTTGGGTGAAGTAAGTCCAGAAACACAAAAAAATAGCCTGATTTTAAATACTTTTAAAAATAGGTTAATATTTATAACTTTTTCAATTGCTGTGCAGGATAAAAATTTACTTAACAAACTGGTCGGCGATAATACTTAATCTTAGTCTCTAATAAAAGTGAATTAAATCTTTATATTTGTATAAATTATTTTAAACTATGTGGTCTGAATTAGAACAAAATAGAAAAAAATATTTAAGCTTAAATCTTCAGAATATATTAGATTATGAGAAATTCTGTATAATTTCTATTGTCTATCATTCCACAAAGATTGAGGGTTGTTCTCTTACTGAAACTGATACAAAAGTATTGTTAGATAAAGATATTACTGCTAAAGGTAAACCGCTAAAAGATCATTTAATGATAAAGGATCATTATGAGGCTTTTCTTTATCTTAAAAATCAGGCTAAGAAAAAAAAAAATTATCGATAGAATTTTTAAAAGAGACCTGTTCGGTTTTAATGAAAAATACAGGAGAAATAGTGAATTCTATTGCCGGTGATTTTAATACTTCCAAAGGAGACTTAAGGCTTGCACAAGTTTACGTAGAAAAGAAATATTTTCCTGATTTTAAAAAAGTGCCTGATTTGTTAAAACGTTTATTTGATAATGTTAACAACAAAATTGATAAAATATCAAATGAAAATGAACTATTAAAGTTTGCTGCTGATATTCATTATAATCTGGTAAATATTCATCCTTTTGGTGATGGAAATGGTAGAATATCCAGGTTATTTATGAATTATATATTAATGTATCATAATCAACCATATGTAAAAATATTTACTGAAGATAGAGCTGAATATATTGATTCATTAAATGAAACCGAAGAAAAACAAGATCTTTCATTTTTTAGAGATTTCATTTGTCAACAACAGAATAAATTTTTTAAGTTAGAAATTGAAAAGCATTCAAAATCTGGTTTAGGATTTAATTTATTATTTTAATTAAATACTATCACAAACAGGTATAGTTAAGCTGGGATGTTGTAATGCTTTGACAATGAAAAAAATAACGGTATTCTGATACGGTTTTCCGGGATAATCCCGATAGCTAAATACTTCTAAAAATAGCTTATTATTAATAACTATTTCATTTGCTAATTGGAATAAAAATTTACTTAACAAACTGATTATTTGCAATATATTTTTGTGATTAAGCTATAATTAAAAAATTATACTTATCTTGATAATAGAATTTAATCACATTATAATTTTAATAATGACAAATAAATTATTAGCCTTTTTAAAATTTCTTCTTTTACTTTCTTTCTTATTAATTTTATTAAATACCTGTAAAAAAGAAGGTGATAATGATCCTGAGACTACTGGTTTAGCTAAATTTACCATTACTCCTGAAGGTGGAGAATACATTTTTAAAAATGGAATTAAACTTAATGTTCCTGCAGGTGCAGTTACAGAAGAAACTGAAATTGAAATTTCTATTGTTGATAGCACTAACACACAATTACAGTCCATTTTTATTAATCGTGGTGAGTCTATGAGTAGTTTAATTGCATGCATTGAAGCCAAACCCGATGGTCTTAGTTTTAATGCACCTGTTAAACTTACAATTCCGGTTGAATTCGAAAAAGGCATTTTACCTTTTGTTTATGATGTTGACTTTGAAAACGGAACATATACTCCAGTGGTAGCTACTGTTGTTACTAATCCTGAAGCTGGCAACATAGAATTGTCCATTTCCCATTTTTGTGCAAAATCCATTCAAAAAACTGCAGAAGATAAATATGGCGAAGAACAATGCGCTAAGGAACCATGTAAATGTATGGATGGCAATACTTTTGAACAGGAAGACAGGGATGTAATTTGCGATAAAGAAGGATGCCAGGCTGTACAAACCAAAACAAAAGCAACCTATCCCGGATGCGATAACCTGGTTGAAATGTATATAGCTTACGAATTAAGTGATAAATGTGTTCCTCAACTCATATTAAGCGCTGATAAAACTACTATTTCACCCGAAGAAAGTTGCGAAATAACAATAAAAGTTGAACTAGCCTGTGATGGATTACCAACTCAGGATGTTACCTATTCAGTATCATCATTAGGAATTCTAAGTTCATTAACCGGTACAACAGGAGGAGATGGAAAAACTTCAGTTACTTTTACTGCAGGAAAAAATCCGGGCAAAGCAACCATTACTGTAAAAGCCAAAGTAATATATCATGATTCATTTACCTATATTGTTGGAAAAGAAGATGAAAAAAACCCTGGTAAAGAGATTATAAAAAATTTAACAAAAACCATTGATATTACTATTGAAGGGGAGGAGAAATGGAAAGGAAATTATAGCTTTCAATTAATATATAATCTTGGTGAAGAAAAATATTCTGGACCATTTAATTTTACTCTTTCAAAAAAACAAATATATGGAACGGATACATTCAGAATAATAAATGGTACTTCAATAACATCCTTCGAAATTACTGCAGAAAGTGGCCATCCAGATATTTGGTATGAAAACTTTCAAATTCCATCAAATATAACTTTATATTTAGAAGGATATGCTAATGATTTTGTTCATATGCAGATTGGTTCAAGGCAATTTGGAGAAACTGAATATTTTATAACCTATACTTTTGATGGTTGTATGATTAACTCAGATGGAGTAAAAGAATGTAGTTTATTCGAAAATATTACAGCCTTGCACTTAGGCCAACCATGGAATTCAGATTCTTTAGCAATACCTTTAAAAGAAGGTACTTATTCTAATGAATATAAATATTATGAAGGTAATTATTCATATACTATTACTCTTGAAAGGGATGAATAATTTTAAGAATATGCACGAATAAACAAAAACATACAGCAGGTAACACGCCGTAAAATCAATGTGGGTGCAGTAATAGTATAACACTAAATAAAAAAATATAAACCTACTGGCGGTGGACAAGTTGTTTAGGTTTATACCCATTCAATTTTTATACAGAGATCATTGCCTGCAATATATTTTTGCGATTAAGCTATAATAAAAAAATTATACTTATCTTGATAATAGAATTTAATCACATTATAATTTTAATAATGACAAATAAATTATTAGCCTTTT
>JAFGQQ010000342.1 GCA_016935595.1 Bacteroidales bacterium | reverse complement strand
TTATTGATTTATTGATTTATTGATTTATTGATTTATTGATTTATTGATTTATTGATTTATTGATTTATTGATTTATTGATTTATTGAACTATTTAATGTTTATCATTGTTCACTATTCACTTGTTAAATAAACCGGCCTGGAGGCCGGCGATACAGATTGCCTTTCATCCTTCATCCTTCATTCTTCACCCTTCAATAATAAACAACTGTCGCCATAGCTTAAAAACCTGAAATCATTATTTAAAGCATAATTATAAATGTTTTTCCAGTCATTTCCAATAAATGCAGCGACAAGTAACAATAAAGTACTTCTAGGCTGATGAAAATTAGTAATTAATCCCTCCCAAAACCTGAATTTATAGCCGGGAATAATCATTAATTGTGTTTTTGCCTGAAGTTCGTTTAGGTTTTTTATGTCCATGTATTCAATCAAGCATCCAAGCGATTTTTTTAAATCCAACATTCCGTTCATCAAATAACATTCCCATTGATCAAGGAAAAAATCGGGTTTATTTGCAGAAACTTTAACACCCAGCCAGTACAGGCTTTCCAGTGCGCGTAGTGAAGTTGTCCCAACCGGGATTACAGGGCCGTTATGATTTAATAAATTATTCAATGCTAGTTTTGTAACTGAAAAATATTCAGTATGCATCTGGTGATGATTAACAGTGTCGGACTTTACAGGTTTAAATGTTCCTGCCCCAACATGCAAAGTGATTTCCTCAATTTTAATGTTTTTTTTCTTCAATTGCTTAAATACTTCATTAGTAAAATGCAATCCGGCAGTTGGCGCTGCAACTGATCCTTTAATTTTCGAATATACAGTCTGGTATCTTTCAATATCAATTTCCTCTGAGTTTCTGTTCAGGTATGGCGGAATTGGGGTAACACCAAATAAATTAATAATTTCACCAAAACAATAGTTAGTATTATCCCAAAAAAACTCAATTTCCTGATACTCCCTATAATCATTTATTAACCTGGCAGAAAAACAAATCAATTGTCCTTCAATTTTTAATTCTTTATGCAGAATACTGCCTTTCCATTTTTTTAAATTTCCAACAATACATTTCCAAACAACCTTATCCTTGCTTTGAAACGATAAATTATATTCAGGCGGCGATAGGGGTTCCAGACAAAATACTTCAATTCTTGCGCCTGTTTCTTTATAAAAAAGCACCCGAGCCTGTATAACCTTTGTATTATTGAAAACCAATAAAGTATTTTCGTGAAGATACCGAGGCAAATTATCAAATACATCATGGAATGTCAATTTCTCTTTATATATAAGAATTTTCGAACCATCCCTGTCTTTTAACGGGTATTTGGCAATTCTTTCAGCAGGTAAATCATAATCATAATTATCAATAAACAAATTACTGCCCGGAATTTTATTTTCAACCATATTAAAAAAATGAAGTACAAAAATACGTATTTTTGAACTTTAATAATTTGAATTATGAAGTTTAAAATCGGAGATAAAGTTAAATTCCTGAATGATATAGGGGAAGGAAAAATTACCAAGATCGTGAGCGAATCCCTTGTTAACGTTGAAATTGAAGATGGTTTTGAGGTTCCGACAAAAGTGTCTGAATTGGTGCTTTCTAAAAGTGCAGAAGAAATTACCTCCGGGTTAAATGATATGATTGAATTGGACAGGGAAGAATTTGAAGAAAAAATTGAAGAAAAAGTTGAATCGATTTTTAACAGCGACCCTGAAGAATATATAATAGGAAATGACCGGCCACATACATTAATGGCAATAATACCACAATATACAGCCAATAATTATAATGGCACCTCAGAGTTTTACCTTATAAATGACAGCAACCTGAAGATATTGTATTCAGTAAATAAAATTGAAGACAATAAATACATCCACCTTGATGCTGGGCTTCTGGATGCAAACACAAAAATCTCATTTTTCACCTATAAACAGATTGACCTCAGCAAGGAATTAGTATTAAATATTCAAATGATTTATTATATGATCAGGTCGTACGAAATAATTTCACCCGTGAATAAAAACATTATAATAGACACATTACAAATAATAACACCTGACGAACTTGCGACCAATGAGTATTTTAGTGAGAAAGCGCATATAATTGATCTTCAGATTGACCTTGAAAAAGAAATTGAAAAAATGGAAAACTCCCATTTCAATAATGCATCATCAGAAAAGGAAAAAAAAGCAGTTAAAGTTGAATATAAAACCCCTGAAAAAGAGATTGAAGAAGTTGACCTGCATATTGAAGAAATTGTTGACGACCACAGCAGTCTGAACAACAGTGAAATATTGGAAATACAAATGAACCGTTTTAAAATTGCACTCGAAGGAGCAGTAAGAAACAATGCACGCCGGATAGTATTTATTCATGGGGTTGGCAATGGCACTTTACGTTATGAAATTAGAAAATACATTGATAATAAATATCCGAAACTGCGCTACCAGGATGCTTCCTATAAGGAATATGGTTATGGGGCTACAATGGTGATGATTTAAGTATTTATTGAGTTATGGAGTTATGGAGTTATGGGGTTATGGAGTTATGGAGTTATGGGATTATGGAATTATTTGATACCTTTAAACTACTGCTTACTGTTTACTGTTTACTGTTTACTGTTAATTAATTGGTTTTTAAGTGAACTATTTTAGCTTTTAATTCGTTTCTTTTTCAGTTATCTTTGTATAGAAATTT
>JAFGQQ010000341.1 GCA_016935595.1 Bacteroidales bacterium | reverse complement strand
CCGCAAGCGGACGAAATGTTATAGCAGAGAGCGGGTATATACCTTATTATTAATGATTTTTGGATTACCTGTGCAAATAATATAAGCCGTTGAAAAATAATTAATCAAATTATTTGAGATTAAGTTACTATTTAGTTTTGTGTTTTTAAAAATGCAACTATATTTATATTTTTTCGTCATATTTAATGTTTGGATAAATATTTTTTAATGGCAGCAGAGGATTTTATATTTAAGGTACTTATTGTTGAGGATGATGTTATATTCCGTACTTTTTTAAAAAATTCGGTCAAATCGTTTGGTTATGAATATTATGAAGCGGAAAACGGGGCACAGGGATTAGAAATATTTAAAGCAAAAATGCCTCATTTGGTCATATCCGATGTTCAAATGCCGGAGATGGATGGAATTGAAATGTTGCGAAAAATTAAAGAAATTAGATCGGATGCAATTGTTATTATCACAACTTTTTTCGATTCTGAAGATTTAGCGATAAAAGCTTTAAATGCCGGAGCAAATAATTACCTTAAAAAACCTTTCCGCCCAAAAAATTTAACCCAGCTTTTACAAAAGTATTATGTTATTAGCAAAAGCAGAACAATCACCAGGGACATTAAAAATATGGTGGTTCAAAAAGAATTTGAATTAAGGTTTAAAAGTGATATTGATATTATTCCTAAAATTGTTGATTATTTGATAAAAGAAAGCGATTTATTAGATATTTCCGGTTTGGAATTAGGATTAAATGAAATTTTAACAAATTCAGTTGAACATGGTAACCTCGAAATATCATACGAGGATAAAACAAAAGCTTTAGAGGATGATAAAATATCCGATTTATATTACCAGAGGCTTTCAAATCCGGAATATTCCAACCGCGAAGTAGTTGTTAAATATAAAATGGATAAATCGCATGTGGAATTTGAGATAATTGACCAAGGTAACGGATTTAACTGGAAAAATATACCTGATCCAATTTATGAGGAAAATCAAGGAGGATTTCATGGGAGAGGTATTTTTCTTACTCGTTTTCAGTTTGATGAACTGGAATACATGGGTAAAGGCAATAAAGTGCGTTTAAAGAAATATTTAAAGAAATAATAATTCGAACAAAATACACACATTCCTTTTCTTTATTTAATGTAAATTTTTTAACCACCCTAAATGCGATTAAAGCTTTTGAAAGTTAAAAATTTTTATTAACTTAATTTAAAAAGAATATATTTAGATAAAAAAAATTAAATATTTATAAATAAGTTATTTAAACTTTCTGATTTTTTAATAAATATTATTACTATGTTATATAGTAAAATAAATTATAGAAAACAGATTTTAATTATTCTATTCTTAATTTCTTTCTCCTCATTTATATCACAAGCTCAAAAGAGAGAAATTAAATTTGATCATATAACAACAGCAAATGGATTGTCACAGGGAATAATAAATTGTATTTATCAGGATAAGATGGGTTTTATGTGGTTAGGCACAATTGACGGATTAAACAGGTACGACGGATATAATTTTAAAGTATATAAAAATAATCCTAAAAACAATTTTTCAATTAGTGGCAACATTATTACTTCTATCATTGAAGATGATTATGGTATGCTTTGGATAGGAACCAGGAATAACGGAATAAATATATTTGACCAAAATTCAGAGGTTTTTATCAGGTATAAACATGATCCTAACAATATGAATTCCATAAGTCATAATTCTATTCGGACAATATTCTTAGATAGTGAAAATAATAAATGGATAGGCACATTAGGCGGAGGATTAAATTTTTACAATGAGAAAGAAAAAGCTTTTATTCATTTCAAGCATGATGAAAATAATATTAATACAATAAGTGACGATTTTGTATATTCAATTCTTGAAGAAGAACCTGGAATTTATTGGATCGGTACTGAGAATGGTGGTATTGATTTGCTCGATTATAAAAATAATAAAATTACTCATTATTATTATGATAAGAATTACCGGCCTAACAGGCAGTTTTTCGGAAAAACTTTATTTAAAGATAGTTATGGCAATATATGGATAGGGACAGATGGCTCTGGCGCTTACAGGTTTAATAAATTTAATGAAAAATTTGTTTACTTTAAATATAATCCAATTACGAAAGGGCTAAATAATAATATTATATCATCATTCTACGAAGATGAAAATAAAAACATTTGGATTGGTACAGACGGTGGTGGTATAAATATTTATAATCCTGAAAATAACAGTTTTTTTTATGTAATTCAAGACCCTAACAATATTTACAGCATAAGCAGTAATTCTGTTTATAACATTTTTAAAGATAATTCCGGAACTATTTGGATAGGTACTTTCAGGGGAGGTTTAAATATTTATAATCCTTTTAAATACAAATTTAAACATTTTACACAAATAGCTAATGATGAAAATAGTTTGAGTTTTAAATCGGTTTTGGCAATTTATGAGGATAAACAGGGTAATATTTGGATTGGCACAGATGGTGGGGGATTGGATTTATTTAACCGGGAAGAAGGCACATTTGATCATTATAAACACGATCCATTGGATAAAAATAGCATTAGCAGTAATGTTATTAAATCAATTTATGAAGACAGTCAGGGAAATTTATGGTTAGGAACTTACGCAAGGGGTTTGAATTTATTTGACAGGAAAAATAATAAGTTTATTCATTATATGAATGATCCGGAAAATATAAATAGTATTGGGCATAACAATGTTTGGGTAATTTATGAAGATACAAATAATAATTTATGGATTGGTTTAATGGGCGGAGGATTGGATTTATTCGATAAAAAGAACAATATATTTAAGCATTATGTTAATAATGAAAATGATATAAATAGCTTAAGCTGTAATAATATAAAAACAATTTATGAAGACCAGGATGGAAATTTCTGGATTGGCACGGAAGGTGGTGGATTAAATTTATTTAATAGAAAAACAGAAGAATTTACACGGTTAAAGCAAATACCTGAGAATCCTTTAAGTATATGTAACAATGATATTAGGGCAATTTTTGAAGATTCAAAAGGGAAACTATGGTTTGGAACGGCTGATGGATTATGCTGTTTAAATAAGGCAGATATGGAGTTTCATACATTGAATATAAATGATGGATTGCCAAGCAATGTTATTAATGGTATACTGGAAGATGATTTTGGAGATTTATGGATATCAACAAATAAAGGATTGTCGAAATATAGTCCAAAAACAAATAATTTTAAAAATTATGATGTGAATGATGGCATCCAGGGAAACGAATTTAATTATACCGCTCAACTTAAAAGTTCTGACGGAGAAATGTTTTTTGGCGGTGTTAATGGTTTTAATTCATTTAGTCCGGGTAAAATTGAAGATAATTTATTTCCACCTCAAATAGTAATTACTGATTTCAAATTGTATGGAAAATCAATTAATCCGGGTGATACGGTAAATGGAAGAGTTTTATTAAACCAGTCGCTTTCTAGTCTTGATGAAATAATTTTAACTCATAAAGAAAATATATTTTCAATCGAATTTTCAGCGCTTCATTTTGTGTCACCTCAAAGAAATAAATACTCATATATGCTTGAGGGATTTGACGATTCCTGGATTAATATTGATGCCTCAAAACGACTTGTTACTTATATGAATCTGGAAGCAGGAAGTTATATTTTTAATGTTAAAGGATCAAATAGTGACGGTATTTGGTCACCTCAAACAAGATATTTAAAAATTACAATTTTACCACCCTGGTGGAAAACAATTTGGTTTAAAATTGCATTTATTACTTTAATTGGTTCATTTCTGATCTTGATATATTTATTACGTGTAAATTATTTAAAAAGTCAAAGGAAGCTATTGGAATTAAACGTCGAGAACAAAACATCAGATTTAAAACAAATGATTAGAATGGTAAGAGAAAAAAGTAAAGAAATATCAGATTCCGGTGATGTGTTAAATTCCAAATCAACCGTTTTAGCTAATGGCGTAGATTATCAAACCCAAACTGCAAAACAAATTGAGATAGCCGTTGATGAAGTAACAAGTCATATTAAGAAAAATACCGAAAATGCAAGAATCACAAACGAAATAACTGGTAATACAGTATCGCAATTAGAAAAGATTAAGTCGTCAACACAAAAAAATATTGAAGAGATAAAAAATATATCTAGAAAAATTGAAGTATTGGAGGAGATATATCTTCAAACAAACCTGCTTTCTTTAAATGCGTCTGTTGAAGCTGCACGGGCCGGTGAATATGGGAGAGGCTTTGCTATAGTGGCTGCTGAGGTTAGAAAATTAGCAGAAAAAAGTAAAGCTGCTTCTGAAGAAATTGTTAATTCTGCTAAAAAAGGAGCAATAGCAACTGAGGAAGCTGGTAAATTGTTGATAGATTTTATTCCTGAAATTCAAAAATCGGCAAGTTTAATTAAAGAAATTTCAATCGCAAGCATCGAACAAGGATCTTCAATTGAAAATATTAGTCACTCTTTAAAGGAATTCTTTAAAATTTCAAATCAGCATTCTGATATTGCCAGGGAAATATCTGCAGTCTCAAGTCAATTAGACAAACTTGCCAAATATTTAAAAGACCAGGTTATGCAGTTAGAAGTATAAAAATTACTTTACAATTATTTAATAAAGAAAAAAAAGTAATATAGTTAAGCGAACAATTTGTTTATAAGTCGATATAAATTAAATTTCAAAATGGGTTTAGCTCATAAAATTCAATATTTAAAAAATAATAATCTGTTTTCAGATTTCGATAAAGCTTTTTTTTGTGATGGCTATTTAATGGCAATTGACGTAATGAACAATGCTGTTAATGAAACTGAAATTATAAGTCTGTCAGATAAATTATATAAAAATATTGATGAACTAATTAATTTATTTTCCGAAGAATGCAAAAAAAAGGAACAGAAAATAGATTGCAGAAAAGGATGTTCAATTTGTTGCCATCAATGTGTATTGATTTTACCACACGAATTATTCTGTCTTTTCAATTTTATAAATAATGAATTAAGAAAACAGGAAATTGAAGAAATAAAAGAGAAAGTCATTAAAAAGCATACTATTACAAAAAATATGAAAGCTCAGGAATTTTTTCACTATAAGCATCCTTGTCCGTTATTAAGAAATAATAGCTGTATGGTTTATGAAGTGCGGCCAATGGCATGCCGAATATATCTTTCGTCAGATGTAAATAGTTGTGAAAAAGAATATAAGTATCCAACCGATTTTAATATTTTTCCAAGTCTGTTCCAATTTCCATTACGTGCCGGAAGAATGATGAATGAAGGAGTATATATGGCTTTGTCAGAAAATTCTTATTCACAAACAGAACTAAAATTAGAAACGGCATTGTTTTTAATATTTAAAGATAAAAGCTTATTGAATAAATGGCTTCAAAAAGAGAATGTTTTTCAGGAATATCAATTAACAGACAATGAGATAGCATATTTGCTAAGATTTGGGAAGAGTCCTGATTATCTTGGAGATTTATCCAGCCTTTGAAAAATAAATTATAAAAGGATGAAAATATTGCATAAAAAAACGCTCATTAGTTTTTT
>JAFGQQ010000340.1 GCA_016935595.1 Bacteroidales bacterium | reverse complement strand
GAAAGATTTGGCAGGGTCAGGGAATACGCTTTGGGAAAAATGTCGGGAAAAGCCAGTATTAAAAATAATCTTGAAGCATTAGGAATTGACCTTGATCCGGAAGCTATGAAAAAAGTAACCAAAAGGATTATAGAACTTGGTGACAGAAAAGAGTATATAACCAGGGAAGATCTTCCTTATATAATTTCGGATGTGTTAAAAAGCCGGAGAATTGATGATAAGATTAAAGTTAAGAATTTTTCATTATCGGTTGCCGAAGGATTAAAATCGGTTGCCACTTTAAAATTATTAATCGCAAAAAAAGAATATGAAGAAACATCTTCCGGTGATGGTCAATACGATGCTTTTATGAAAGCATTGTGGAAAATATACGACAAACTTGGTAAAAAACATCCGGTTTTAGTAGATTATTTGGTGACAATCCCTCCGGGTGGAAAAACAGATGCTTTGGTTGAAGCAAATATTACCTGGAATTATCAGGGCATGCAAATTAAAACTATTGGCCTCGATCCTGACCAAACTGTAGCAGCTATTAAAGCTACCGTTAAGATGCTAAATATTATTGAAAACGATAGAAAATAAGCATCTGAATATATAGTTTAAAATTTTCGAAAATCTATTCTATATTTTTTACCTGTCTTTTGACAGAAATAGAAATCTTATGTCTTTTTAAATATTAAATAATATGGTAAAATACATTCATACTAATATTGTTGCAAAGGACTGGCAAAAACTTGCTGATTTTTATGAAAAAGTTTTTGGATGTAAAAAGCTATATCCCGAGCGAAACCTGAAAGGAGAATGGATTGATAAAAACTAAAAAATGAACAATAATTTTCATACTAAATCAACCAATGAGCAAATCAAACAAAAATTCGATAGTCTGGTTGATAAATTCTCTAATATAAATACAGGTCAAACTTCGGCTATGGATTCGGCCATTATAATGGAAATAATCGCCAATACGGCTTTTGCAGTAAATCCGAATGCCAAAAAAGTGCTTGATATTGGTTGTGGTGCAGGAAATTACTGCATAATGCTGCTTTCGAAAATTCAAAATCTGGATTGTACTTTGATTGATCTTAGTCCGAAAATGCTCGAAAAAGCAAAAGAAAGAATAAACAGCATATCAAAAGGCAAAGTAATATTAATAAATAAAGATATAAGGAAAGTTGAATTACCTGACCAAGAATTCGATATTATAATGGCAGGTACAAGTCTGCACCACTTGCGTGAAGAAGAAGAATGGCAGCAAGTATTTGAAAAAATATATCGATCAGTTAAAAATGGAGGTTCTTTCTGGATTTCGGATATAATACTACATGACCATCCGCAAATACAAAAATACATGTATAAAAGGTATGAGGAATACCTGGTTAATTTTGGAGGTGAAGAATTGAAAAACTGGGTAAATGAGCAAATAGAAATTGAAGATACTCCCAGGTCATTGAATTTCCAGCTTGATTTGTTAAAACGAGTGGGTTTTAAACAAGTTGAGATTTTGCATAAAAATTCCGTTTATGCAGCTTTTGGAGGAATAAAATAAAAAATTAATACGTATTGATGAATCCTTACATAATTAAATATTAAAATATTTTAAACATGAAACTATATAAATTAAAGCCAATTGGTTATGTTTATTTGTTTTTAGGACTTTTAGTAAATTATGGCTATATTATGGTTGACCAGCTATTTGTCCCGGAAAAATTAAGACCATTAGCCTTGTTTCTTTTCGCTTTATTGTCATTTTTAATTTTTTTTATCATTATTAAACCTGCAAAACCTTACGATTTAAGTCGTTTAATAAGTCTTATAACGGGTGTAATAGTGGCAATAATGATTGTAATATTACATATAATTATAACTTTCGATATATCTTATAAAGCATTAATTGTATTAGGTGTTACAATTATTACACCATTTATTGCTGGTTTTATTTACAAATTATTAAAATAACAAAATGAAATTTGAAAAATCCAACTGGGCAAATTTAGTATATTCAAGAGATTATCTCGAGAAAGCTGATTACATCATTCCTTTTAGAAGAATTCTTTATTCAATACTCGTTTCATTTTTCGAGAATTTTGTTGTTGACGGAAAAAAGAAAATGATTCTGGATTTAGTTACTGGTGATGGAATATTAACAAAAACTTTATTTAATAGGAATAAAAACATAGAATTCGTTGTAACAGATGGATCGAAAGATATGCTGAAAAAATCAAGAGAAAATTTAAAAGGCGTTCCCGTTAAAAAGTTTATAAACATCACATTTGAAGAAATAATAGAAGGTAATTTTAATCCGGAATCCTTCGACTTTATCATGTCTTCATTTGCCATACATCATTTATACCTCGATGGGAAAAAGCAAATTTTTAATAAAATTTACAACTTGTTAAATCCGGGTGGATATTTTATAAATATTGATACTGCCATTAACCAGGATAATAAAATTACTTCATGGTATTATAAAATATGGAAAGAATGGATTATTAAATTAAAACACGATTTAAATCTAAAACAACCTAATGAAGAAATTCCTGATACAGCCCCTGTTTCTCCTGAAAATCATTACGATCCGCTTGATGTTCAATTGAAATTCTTAAAAGAAACCGGATTTAAAGAAGTAGATTGCCATTTCAAATTCGGAATTTTTACAATTTACGGAGGGAAAAAATAAAAACAAACAATCATGGAAATAAGAAAATTTAATCCTGAAGATATTGAACCTATAGAAACCTTATGGAAAGAAATGATGAATTTTCATGTAAAATATGATGATTATTTTAAAATGAATAATCTGGCATTAAATAAATATCATGAATATTTAACAAAAAATTTAAAAGACAAGAAAAAAATAGTATTTGTTTCAATTATCAATAATATTATTGTTGGATATATTTCAGCATCAATCCTTGATTATCCTCCAATTTATCTATTTAAAAAATACATAATGGTAGGTGAAATTTGTGTTTCGAAAGAAACCAGGAGAAAAGGGATAGGTGAACAATTGTTAATGGAATTATATAAATATGCTAAAAGTAAAAATATTAAAAGAATAGAATGCCAAGTTGCTGTAAATAATCCTGTATCACAGAATTTCTGGAAAAAGAATGGTTTCAGGCCTTATATTCATACTATGGTTAAGGATATTAAAAATTAATAAAATAGGGCAAATTGAAAAAGAACGTTTTTTTACAATGGCTGATGCCTATAATAAAATGGCACAAACAATGGTGCCAAAATATGATTTTCTTCAAAATGAAGCATTATTTAACTAAAAACAAAAAGGTGACGATTTGCATGAAAGTTTTCTAAATCAAGTTAAGTGGTTAAATGTAATTGGTTTTAAGAATGCCGGTATTAATATTAAATATCATTTATAGTGAATGATTGGGGGACAAAAATAAAATATCTTAACTTTGAATAAAATATATTGAAGCTTCATAAAATATAAATTCAAGGCATTAAGCAATATTAAATGTATCAGAAATATTACGACATACTTGAGCTGAATCCTGGTTGTTCTTTAAATGAATTAAAATTAGCATTTCGCACAAAAGCAAAACAATTTCACCCCGACATAAATCATTCTCCTGATGCCCATTCCAAATTTATAAACATTAATGAAGCATATATTATGCTGAATAAAATACTGTTTCAGCAAGAAAAATCCGATTTAGAAGAAAGAAAAAAAGAATGGTACAGGCAAGAGAGGGAAAAAGCTTTTTACAGGGCTATGTATTATGCTAAAATGAAGTACGAAGAATATTTAAATTCACCTATTTACAAAGCTTCAAGAATATTAAACCCGATTTTTAAAACCATTGTCATATCGTTTGGTATATTTATATTCCTGTCACCCATTATTTTCATTACTTACAGAAAAATACATAATTACTATGTAAGACCTGAAAATTATGTTGCTTTGGTTGTTTT
>JAFGQQ010000041.1 GCA_016935595.1 Bacteroidales bacterium | reverse complement strand
GTTTATGAATGGCAAAATAATGAATTGGTTTCTTTAAAAGAAATTATAAATATCTACAAAACTTTTGATGAGGAGCAGGAACATGGCTCACGTAAAAAAGGTAACGCTATTATAGGATTTTTGAAAAATGAAGGCATTAAAGTATTGGTTTCTAAGCAATTTGGCAGAAACATACAAGTGGTGAACCTGCATTTTATTCCCATAATTATTTATAAAGAAAGACCTGATGAGGTAATTCCTATAATAGAAAAACATATAAAATGGATTGAAGATGAAATTATAAACAATCCTGAAGAATATAAACTTTTTACTTTAAAGAACGGTGCGTTGAAAACGATAATTAAAAAGGAAGAATAAAATGGAACGAAGAGTCTTTGGCCCTGTACCATCGCGCAGGCTTGGACAGAGTCTGGGGATAAACAATATCCCGTATAAAATATGCACTTACTCCTGTATATATTGCCAAGTTGGAAAAGCAATAAAAATGCAGATCAACCGGCAGGAATTTTATAAACCGGAAGAGCTGGTTGATGAAGTGAAAGCTTTGTTATGCAACATTCAGGATAATTATCAATATCCGGATTATATTACTATTGTGCCCGATGGGGAACCGACACTTGATATTCATTTGGGGGAACTTATTGATGAACTGAAAACTTTTAAAATACCAATAGCGGTTATTACCAATGCGTCAATAATACATTTGCCTGATGTTCAAAAAGACCTGTTAAAAGCTGATTTTGTTTCGGTTAAAGTTGATGCTGTTAGCTTGGAAACCTGGAAAAAAATAAACAAACCCCACAAAAGATTAAACATTAATGATATAAAACAAGGAATACAATATTTTGCAAAACAATACACAGGTAAACTGGTAACCGAAACAATGCTTGTTGATGGAATAAATGATTCTTATACTGAATTTGAAGATATAGCCAGATTTGTAGAAACATTTAACCCCAACACAGCTTATATTTCCATTCCCACACGCCCCCCGGCATTCAAAGGAGTTTTACCTGCTGATGAAACTGCTGTAACCGCAGCATATACTATTTTCAGGCAAGGTATCGCTAAGGTAGAATTATTAACCGGTTATGAAGGCAATGCTTTTTCTTCTACCGGCAATTTCAGGGAAGACATCTTAAGCATTACAGCCGTGCATCCCATGCGCGAGGATGCTGTGTTGGAATTAATGCATAAAACAGGTAATCAGAAAAATTCTCTAAATGCGCTTCTGGAAGAAAACCTACTCGAAAAATTACAATACGGAGGACATTCTTATTATTTGAGGAAATTTAAAAAATGACTTTAACCCGAAAAATATCGTCACATAATTTTTATGCTTTTTTATGGCATGCAGGCTTTCTGGCCCTTGCCCAGAATTTTATGGATGTAGATACAGTTATTCCGGCCATGCTCATTGAATCGGGGGGAAAGGCGATGCATGTAGGAATCATGACTGCCATTATGATGGGGGGATCAAGCTTTACGCAGTTATTTTTTGCACCCAACATCAGTAATAAGGGTTTTAAAAAGAAATTTCTTCTTTTGGGGATTAATTCACGTGTTTTTTCACTTTTTGCCCTGGGAGCCATACTTTTTTATCTTCAGGCAACCCAGTCAAAATTAATACTGGGGCTTATTTTTTTATTTATCACCTTGTTTTCTCTTGGCGGGGCCTTTGCCAACATCAGTTATACCGATATACTGGGTAAAAGTGTAAATGAAAATAAACGAAAAAAGTTTTTCTCTACAAAGCAAATTATTGTAGGGAGCGTTGTTTTGATATCGGCATTTTTGGCAAAACGGGTTTTAACTGCTTTTGAGTATCCTTTAAATTATTCATTTATGTTTTTTATCGGGGCATCTTTGCTTTTAATTGCTTCGGCAGGTTTTTGGAAAATAAAGGAAGTATCCCATTCATTCTTGAAAATAAAAGGGATTAAACAATTTTTCAGGATACTAGGGCAGGAATGGTCACAAAATAAAAATCTGGCTTATTTTCTGGGTTTTATCAATACCCAGGGTATTATGCTTTCTTTTCTTCCGTTTGTTATGCTGTACGCTAAGGAAATATTAAATACGCGAAGCAGCGATACAGGCTATTTTTTATTGTTTAAGGTTATAGGTGTTGTAACGGCTGGTACCCTCGTTTTCTTTTTTACCAAACGGGTGAAATACCACCCGCTTCTTTATCTAAATGTTGCCCTGTCGTTTATACTTATTTTAATTACTTTTTTTATAAAGGATGAGATTACTGTAAGGTATATATTTATTATAGGCGGAGTGGTCAATTCTTTGTATCTGATAACCATGAACGGTCTGTTACTTGAAGTTTCGGGTCACGAAAACAGAGCATTGTATGCCGGGTTTGCGGGAGCCGGGAATGTTTTGCCTGCCATTTTTCCTTTAACCGGGGGCTGGATGATCGGGCAATTTGGATTCAGGAGCTTTTTCATCCTTTTTATAGTTATTGTTACATCATCGGGCTGGTTTATTTATAAAATCGATTGTAACAAATGAATTATGACGGTATTGTTTATTTATTGTAAAAAATTTGGATATACACCTACAGTTAAAACAGTTGAATGTGTCGCTGACAACAAAAACGCAGCAGGATATTACGAAAATATTCAAACGGCTTTTGTACAGGTCGAGGAGGAAGATATTGCAAAAAATACTGAGGTTGAAAAAAAACTGGTGAAGAACCTGAAGTGGATATGTAGTAAAAACCAGGTAAAAAAACTTGTTTTGCATTCTTTTGCACATCTTTCTGAAAGCAAGGCCGATCCCGGTTTTACCATGCAGCTATTTAACAATATTGAGGAGCGCATGAAAAATGTCGGATATGAAGTGCATCAGACACCTTTTGGTTATTTTCTTGACTTACAGCTAGATGCACCCGGATTCTCCCTGGCCAGGATTTTTAAAAGTATTTAATTAACAGTGTCCTTATGGACAGAAATTTTTATAACTATGGAAAAATATTTAATTGCATCATCAGGCGATACTTTTGATTCAAAATTATCAGGAAGGTTTGGGCATTCAAATTATTTTTTAATAACAGACCCTAAAACCTTGGAATTTGAAGTTTTTTCAGGAATTCAGGACGATGAATCTGCACAGGGTATCCGAGGGCTGATTAGTCGTGATATCAAAAAAGTCATCGTCGGCAATATTGGCCCTTCTTCTTTTTATGAAATAACATCATTGGGTTGTGAAGTGTATCTTTGTCGCAATATGATGGTTAGCGAAGCAATTAAACAGGTTATGAATGGGAATATTCAGCCATTAAAAGAGCCAACATTGCCTGACAGTATCCATTCAGCCCGTAAGGCAGACGATCGTGACAAGGGGACAGGAAGAGGTCGTGGAATGGGTTTAGGCAGCGGCATGGGAATGGGTGGTGGCCGAGGTGGTGGAAGAGGAAGAAGAGGATAAAAATCAATCATTTTAAAAATTTTAAAGGAGGAATTCAAATGCTGTCATTAAAAAATCCATTCATTTTTGCCCCTATAAAAACAGGTTATAGCGATGGAAACGGTATGGTTACCGAAAAACATCTTGCATTTTATAACCGAAGGGCAAAATATTTAGGAGCAATTACCCCTGAACCATTTTATCTCGATAAAGGCTTGCGGGAAATACCTACCCAACTGGGTATTGATAATGATGATAAAATTGAAGGATTGAAAAGGTTAACAAACGTAATCCAACAGTTTAACACAAAAGTGATTGCACATCTTAGTCATCCTGGAAGGATGGCCAATCCAAAAATTCCGGGTAATTATTATGTGTCGGCTACCAATATGCCCTGTGAAAATGGTGGAGCCACTCCTCAAAAAATGAATGTTGATGACATACAAAAAGCAATTGACCTGTTTGCTAATGCAGCCATCAGAGCGGAAAAATCAGGATTTGATATGATTGAATTGCAGTTCGGGCATGGTTACCTGCCCGCACAGTTTATTTC
>JAFGQQ010000339.1 GCA_016935595.1 Bacteroidales bacterium | reverse complement strand
GATATTATCATTATTTTAATAATTACTATGCATACGATGATGGCACAGCAGAAATGGGTTTTGGTTTAACCGGTAATGGTTCAGCTAATTCATTATTTGCAGTTGAATTCACCACCTTTAAAGAAGATACGCTTGGAGGTGTTTATATATATTTTTTAAAGTATAATACTTCCGAAAATTTAACTTTTGATATAACGCTTTGGGATGCCGATAATGGCAAGCCCGGAAATATTCTATATTCAAAACCCGGTTGTCAACCTGAATTTTCTGATGACCGTTTCGATTTTGTTTATTATAGCTTTGATACTACACTAATTGTTGCAAACACATTTTATGTTGGTATCATACAGATTAGTGAAGAGCTATTAAACATCGGCTGGGATATTAACACTAATAGTCAACTTAGAAATTTTAAGCATATAATAAATACCCAGGGTGAGAGTGAATGGATTAATTTTTCGAATAAAGGTACTCTAATGATACGACCATATTTCGGGAAAATTATTGAACCTACGTCAATAAATAATATAATTAAAGATAATTTTGAAATTAATGTATATCCTAATCCTGTAACGAATATTTTATATATTAAACCTATAAATTATATAAACATTAAAAATATAAGAGTAAAGATTTTTAATATAGACGGAAAACAAATTTATTCATATGACAATGTGCCGGAATATATTGATTTTTCAAAAAATGATCAAGGAGTTTATATTATTCAATTTACTGATAATTTACATTTTAATAGCTATAAAAAAGTAATGGTAATTAGGTAAATACAATTTAATGGAAGAAGAATTCCAGGACCAGCAAGATTTTTATGAACATTTTCATTTTATGGTTGATAAAGGCCAAAATTTATTAAGAATAGATAAATTTTTGGTAAATAGACTGGAAAACGTTTCACGCACAAAAATTCAAAACGCAGCAGATGCCGGAAATATTCTGGTAAATAATAATCCTGTAAAACCTAATTATAAAGTTAAGCCTCTGGATGAAATATCAATTGTACTGGCATTTCCTCCGAGAGAAATCGAAATTATACCACAAAATTTACCAGTTAATATTATATATGAAGATGATGACGTAATAGTTATTAATAAAGAGCCAGGAATGGTGGTTCATCCCGGTCATGGCAATTATACCGGCACTTTAGTAAATGCTCTTACATATCATTTACAAGATTTGCCATTATTTAAATCGGGAGAAATAAGACCTGGCTTGGTTCATAGGTTAGATAAAGATACTTCAGGAATTTTGGTTGTGGCAAAAAACGAAATTGCCCTGAATCGCTTAGCAAAGCAATTTTATGAAAGAAAAACAAATCGTGTTTACATGGCAATTGTTTGGGGAGATTTAGAGAATAATGAGGGAACTATTGAAGGGAATATCGGCAGAAGCCTGAAAGACAGGATGAAAATGGCAGTTTTTCCAAAAACCGATCATGGTAAACCTGCTATTACTCACTATAAAGTAATAGAAAGACTGGGATATATTAATTTGGTGGAATGCAAACTTGAAACGGGTCGCACTCACCAAATCAGGGTACATTTCGAATACATTGGCCATCCTTTATTTAATGACGAACGTTATGGGGGTGACAGGATATTAAAAGGTACAACATTTACAAAATACAAGCAATTTATACATAATTGTTTTAAAATATTACCACGACATGCCCTGCATGCAAAATCACTCGGATTTATCCATCCTTTTTCAGGAATAGATATGTTTTTTGAATCAGATCTCCCGGATGATATGCAAAATTTATTGATAAAGTGGAGAAAATACATTCAAAACAGGGAAATTGATAATTAAATTTTAAACATATTTTCATATAAAAAATATATTATAAAGAATTATATGCAGCACTTTATTTATGCTATCGTCTTTAATAAAATTTAAAATGTTTAATATAAAATATAAAAAAATGAAAAAGTCAGTTTATCTAATTTTAGCTATTAGCACCCTTTTTGTATTTGCTAATTGTTATTATCCGAATGGATCGACCAGTAAGGAAAATATTAAGGAAACCAGAGAGGTGCCGGAATTTTCGGGAGTAAATTTGGGTATTGCAGGAAATGTATATTTAAAACAAGGATCGCCCCAGGAAGTTGTATTAGAAGGCGATGAAGATGATTTGAAAAATATTATTACCATGGTGGATGGTGGAATATTAAAAATAAAAGTTGACGACTGGATGGAAAGAATAAATAACCGGGTAAATATTTATATTACAATCCCTGAAATAAACGATTTATCCGTTTCAGGTTCAGGTGATGTTATTGCTGAAGATAAAATTTCGACAGACGATATTGAGCTGAAAGTAAGTGGAAGCGGAAAAATAAAAATAGAAACTTTGAATGCCCGGTCGATTAATACCAAAATATCAGGTTCAGGAGATGTATACCTGGGAGGCGGAAATATGGCCCAGGAACATAATTTAAAAATTAGTGGTTCGGGTAACCTGGATGCACAAAACTTATCAGTTAATAATTATGATATTC
>JAFGQQ010000040.1 GCA_016935595.1 Bacteroidales bacterium | reverse complement strand
GGGGAATTAATGATACATATGATGAAGATTATGTTCCTTATGCAGATTTTAATGTTCCATGGGATTTTAGTTTTGATTATAGCCTGAATTACACCAAGACATTGGTTACTCCAAAGATTATTCAGACTTTAAGTTTTCGTGGCAATGTTAGTCTTACTCCAAAATGGAAGATTGGTTTCCATTCGGGATTTGATTTTGAAGAAAAAAAGCTTACTTACACAACTGTTAATATTTATCGCGATTTACATTGTTTTGAAGCCCGATTTAACTGGGTCCCTTTAGGAAGAATGAGAAGTTACGGGTTTACTATCAGAGCAAAATCGAGTGTGCTGCACGATTTGAAATGGGATAAACCTCGTGCCAGTTATCATGATATTGGCGACAGGTAGAGAATGGGGGAATGGAATGTTGGAATAATGGAAGATTGGATGGGTGGAAGAATGCTTGTCTGACAGAGCTTCAGCGTAGGCAGGGATGAATGGAATAATGGGGGAGTGGATGATTGGAAGAATGGAATATTGGGAAAATGGATGAATGGAATGTTGGAATATTGGGGGAGTGGGTTTATGATTAACTGGATTGTAGGAAGGAAAGAATTTAGTTATTTACATGGAATAGTAATATCAGTATTTTTTGTGTGAAATAAATTTTGTTATTTTTGGCATTTTTTAAATAGTAAATATTGATTGCAAAACCAGTTAAAAATATATTAAAAAAGAGACTTTTATTTCCGTTGGTTGAGTTTTTAAAACAAGGGATGTCGCCTCAAAAACTGTCATTAATGTTATGTCTGGGTTTAACGTTTGGTGTAGTGCCATTTATCGGAGTTAATACTATATTATTAATAATCCTGGCAATTATTTTTCGTTTAAACATTATTGCTATTCAAATAGTTAATTATTTTGTATATCCTCTTCAAATTATTCTATATATTCCTTTTATGAAAGTGGGTCAATTTATTTTTAACGGCCCTGAAATTTCTTTTTCATCAAGAGAATTTATATTAATGCTTAAAGATAACTGGTTTCAAACAATAACAGATATGTGGTTTAATAATTTTCTCGGGATTATTGTATGGCTTATTCTTGCTATTCCAACTGCGTTGGGTATCTATTACTTTTCTTTGCCTGTTTTCAAAAGATACACTCCTGTTGATATTTAATAATAGTTTTATCTATTTATTAATACAAATCTTAACCAGTTCTTTATAAAAATCTTTCCAATTTTTCCATGCATATAATCCGCTTAATGTGGTATTATGCCAAATGGTTATAAAAGTACCATTAACTTTTTTAACTTCTTTAGTTATTTTTTTTATTAATTCAATAATATCTTCCTTATCTGAATTTTTATATTCGATTAAAGTGGCATCCATTATTGCAAATGGAAAGATTTTTAATTTTGTTTCTTTATCTTCCGGTAAATCATAAAAATAAAAAGGAGAACACGTACCGGCTCTAAATCCGATTTCTTCAGCATATCCCATTGTATAATCTTCTGTAATTCCGGCTTTAATTAAATTCCTGTAGGTTTCGGGTAATTGTAAGATTAAAAAATGTTGCCGGCTTTTTGTAATGATTTTATTGCATTTTAATGATAAAGAATTGATTTCATTTTTTAATATTTTAATATTGTTGTTTGATTTATATGAAGGATGGATTCCGATTTCATTATTGCCAATTGTATTCATTAGTTTATTGAAATATTTGTTGTTCACAGGAATATTTTTATCATATTTTCCATATTTTCCAGTTGAAACAAAATAAACAGGTGTAAGTTTGTATTGATTATGAATATTTTCTAATTGTAAATATGTGTCAAATCGATCTCCGGTGTTTTTGAAAATTATATTAAGCTGGACAGATAATTCTTTGAATTTTAAATAGAAAATATTTTTAAGTATAGATAATATACCTCTTAAAAATCCTTTTGAAAATGGAGATAAATAGGCTATGTCAATATCGACGGTTGGCGAGAATATGTATTGTTTCCGGTTGAATTTAATCTCCGGAAATTTTTTTATTAAGATATTTTTTAATTCGTTAATCCATATATCAACAACAGGTATTTGTAAAAAATTATTTTTATATGCCAGGCTGTTCTTGGCTAAAAATCTTCCATGAAAATCTTTTTCATGAGGTAAATATTCTTCGTATCTCGAGATTAAATAAAATGAAGCAGCGAATATATCAAACGGAAAATCACCTTTTGTTTGAAAGAAATAAGGATAATTATTTTTTTCAATTATTATTTTCTGCTTTTTAATTGAATTTTCAAAAAGAAGCGGATGCGGAATTATTTGTAAGGAATTTTCATACGATTTTGATGTATAATTTAATTTTTGGCCATTATATTCATTAAATTCATTTATATTGGTGATTAATTTAAAATTAATTCCTAATTCATTGAAAATAAAGTTAGTAATATAAAGTAATCTATTTGTAATATTTTCAGAATAAACCAGTAGCATTAGTCAAACAATTTTAAATATAAGTTTATAACTTTTATTTTTTCATTTTCCCAGCATAATTCTTTAGCAGCGTTTTCGAGGCCTATAGTCCATTTCTTACTTTTTTCATCATTTTCGCATATGTCTTTAATTAATAAAGCAATTTTTTCGGGAGCACGGTTTACAGCAATTTCTCCAATTTCATATTGTTTAACTATTTTAACCATTTCGGGCAAATTAGATACCAAAACAGGAATGTGCGCCTGCATATAGTCAAATAATTTATTGGGTAGAGCATACCGGTAATTTAAACCCATATCTTCTTCTAACGATATACCAATTTGAGCATTTAAAGTATAATTTATCAATTCTTCTTGTGAAACACGTCCAATAAATTTTACCCTGTTTGATAAACCTTCTTCAATAACGAGTTTTTTAAGTTTATCTGTAATATCACCTTCACCAACAATGATAAATTCATATTCTTTTAAAAATATTAATGCTTTTATAACTAATTCAATTCCTCTGCCTATATTAAGCGATCCCTGGTAGATAATAGTTTTTGTATTAGGAGAAATATTCAACCGATCGGCATCTTTTATATAATTAGGAAAGTTTCTGATAACCTCCATATTTATACCATAGTTTTTATAATAGGCCTCTGCAATTGAATCACTTACAGTAATTGCATGTTTGATTGAAGGCAGAATCCATTTTTCAATTTTCAGCCATATATTTTTTACAACCGGTCTTCCTATAATTTCAGGGGATTCAATAAAATATTCATGAGAATCAAAAACCAATTTTTTTTTTCTGATTTTTGAAACCAGGTAATTAGGCAATAAAGTATCTAAATCGTTGGCAATTAAAATATCGGTTTTAGTAAAAAGCAGAAAGAAAAATAACCTAATATTATATTCGGCATAAAACATAAAATTTTTATTAAAAAACAAGTTCATTCTTTTTACTTTGTATTCTCTTTCAACAGGCAGGCTGTTTTTTAGTTTTCTGCCAATAACCATAACCTCAAATCCAATTTCAATGAGGGTTGTGGCCATTTTATGAACCCTGTTGTCTGTCGCCACATCATTTATTACCGAAAAAACTGCTTTTTTCAATAGTCCGATTTTTCAACAAATATAAATTCTTATGATGAAAAAACGGAAACGAATAGTTTAAATTATATATTTGTGCAAATGAATGCATTAATACAAAAGGATTATCCGCTTAAAAAATTAAATACCTTCGGAGTAGAGGCTTACTGCAAATTTTACATTGAATTTAATGATTTTGAGGATTTACATAATTTTATTAGAATAGAAATTAGAAAATATAATAATTTATTCAT
>JAFGQQ010000338.1 GCA_016935595.1 Bacteroidales bacterium | reverse complement strand
TGATATTATTCATCACTATTGCCTTGATGAAGAAGGATTGATATGGCTTGGTACTGAAGACGGAATTCTGGTATTTAACCCTGAAACCAAGCTTTTCAAGGATTATGATAAAATACATGGAGATTTGAATGGATTTAAAAATATTCCTGTCCTCTCCCTGGCTTTTACCGATAAAAACGATTTATGGATTGGGACATGGGAAGCAGGTTTATTTAAATATAACAAAAAAGAAAAAAGCATAAAAAAATATACTTATAATCCAATTAATTCCCAATCGCTTTGCAGTAATACCATATGGACTATTTTACAGGACAGTTTCAAACAAATTTGGATCGGCACTGGCAAAGGATTAAATAAATACCGGGAAAAATCCGATAATTTTTTCAGTTATGTAGCGGACATATCAGATTCTAAAAGTATAAGCGAAAATTTTATTCGCAGAATATTTGAAGACAAGTATGGTGTTTTATGGGTAGGAACAAATAATAGCGGACTAAACAAATTAGATCTTCACCGGAAAAAATTCCAATATTTTAATTATGACCAAAAGAATCCGAAAAGTCTATCCAATAGTAATGTGAAAACAATTTACCAGGATTCTGATGCCAGAATATGGATAGGAACTGAAAATGGACTTAACTTATTTGATGAATTAACCGGTACTTTTAAGCATTATATAAATGAAAATATTAAAGACAACAGTAATTCAATTAACGATATTCAGGATATTGAACAGGGAAAAAATTCGAATATCTGGCTGGCGACAGGTTATGGTATAGCCTGTTTTAATATGGAAACCAAAAAGTTTTCAAATTACTGTCACGATAGCCAAAATTCCTCATCTCTATCTAATAATGCCACTTTTTGTTTATATTACGATCATGATACTATTCTCTGGATAGGTTCATGGGGAGGAGGTCTGGATAAATTTAATTTGAAAACTAAAATTTTTACAAATTACCCGGTAAACAAGCAAAATATAATTGCTAATGTAGTTATAAGCATTGCCGAAGATGATAATAACAACCTGTGGTTGGGCACTTATGGAAAGGGATTGGTTAAATTTAATAAAATTACCGAAGAATTGACCTACCATGAACCCGATCCAAATATTCCCGGGAAAATTGATATCCCTGTTTATTTATATAGAATTGAAGATAAAATATGGCTATGTACCGGGGGAGGCAGTTTATCAACTTTTTATGCAAATGGAGATCATTTTATAAGCTTTAATGCTGAAAATGATTTACCAAATGTTGAAATTAAAGGTATTCTTGGACAAGATGAAAATAATTATTGGATTAGCACAGGAAAAGGATTATCAAAACTTGAAATTATTTATTCAAACGATTCAGCTAAACCAAACGTTTCATTTACTAATTATGATAAAAAAGATGGTTTACAGTCTAATGTTTTTAATCAAAGTTCGTGTTTAAAAAGTAATACGGGAGAAATGTATTTTGGTGGAATATCCGGGTTTAATATATTCCATCCTGACAGCATTAATCCGAACCCGTTTAAGCCTGATGTAATAATAAGTAATTTATATATTTTTAATAAACCTGTGAAAAGAGGCCAAAAAATAAACGGAAAAGTTATTTTAACCAAACCAATATCTGAAACTGAAAAAATAATCCTTTCTCACCGGGAATATGTTTTTTCAATTGAATTTGCAGCACTTCATTTTACTTCACCTGAAAAAATTCAATATTCATATATTTTGGAAGGTTTTGATCCCGATAAATCGGGATGGATCAGAACAACTGCAAATAGAAGATATGTATCTTACTCTAATCTCGAAGCAGGTGAGTATATTTTTAAAGTAAAAGCCGCTAATAATAATGGAATTTGGAATGAAGAAGAATGCAAACTTGAAATAGTTATTTTACAACCTTGGTGGAAAACCTTATGGTTTAGAATGTTGTTATTATTAATAATTATTATTGCCGCTATATCTTTTTATTTAATAAGAACAGATCAATTAAAAAAGCAAAGTATATTATTAAAACAAAAAGTTGAGGAACGAACACAAGAACTTCATCAGGCTTATAAATATCTTGAAGAAAGCCAGGAAGAAATAAAACAGAAAAATGAGGAATTGAAAGTACACCAAAATCTTTTAGAGGAGATGGTAGAAGAAAGAACAAAGGAATTAGTTGTTGCTTTAAGCAAAGCAGAAGAAAGCGACAGGTTAAAAACAGCATTTATTGCAAATATTTCACACGAAATAAGGACTCCCATGAATGCAATCATTGGTTTTTCTTCATTATTAAAAACCAAGTCAAATCTTACAACAGAAAGAAAAAACAAATATATTGACATAATAAATAATAACTGTAAAGCTCTGCTTGTTTTAATCAACGATATCCTGGATATTTCAAAAATTGAAGCTAATAAAATTGTTATAAATAAAAATAAATTTTCGGTTAATTTAATTTTGGAAGAACTTTACGATTTCTTAAAAATAAATGCAAAAAAGAAAATTGATTGTAAGTTAATTACACCTTTAAAAAAAGTTGTTATTGAAAATGATGTCAATCGTTTTAGGCAGGTATTTTCGAATTTATTAACCAATGCCATTAAATATACTGAAGAAGGGCACATACATTTTGGATTTGAACCGCAAAATGGAAATCTAAGGTTTTATGTTACTGATACAGGTATTGGAATAGCTGAGTCGGAATTTCAAAATATTTTTAATCCATTTAAAAAAATTGAAGACATTAAAACCAAACTCTA
>JAFGQQ010000337.1 GCA_016935595.1 Bacteroidales bacterium | reverse complement strand
ACCAATTGACCGACAACATTGAATATCTGTATGTCGGAAGAACCTGAAATGTTACTGATTTTAATGTAGTCTGATGCAGGGTTTGGATAAGTGCTGTATGTGTTAACATATTCATTTTTAACATTTTCAGCAACCGGTAACGACATTAAAACTCGGCCGGCTTCGTCCATAGTGTCCCAACCGCCTTCATCGACCCACCGCATGAATTTTCTGAATGTCTGGTCGGTAGGATTATCTGCCATATCAACATCAGAAATGGTAATAACAAGTCCAAAAATTACACCTTCACCACCCTGGAAAGTCGAATCGGCATCGGGAAGTAATTCTTTGTTAATAGTAAGGGAACTGAATGGAAATTTGTATTCAGTATAATATTCATCGCCATCAAGGACATAACCGAATTCAAAAGGGGCATTATGGTACCATTGACCTGGAGAACCTGACCATTCATCGGCATCCTGTACCCAGATCGATGTAAACTGGTAATGGCCAAATTCGGCACCGGTTCCACCTTCCTGTGCATCAGAAGCGCCTCTTCCATCGGCAAGTTCATCAACATTAACATCAAAAAAGATTTCATCCCTGTCGGATTGCCAGTCTGCTAAACCGGTTTCCCATTGTGTGGCAAAATCATCATCATCCCTGTACAATAAAAGATATAAAGCCTCATCGTCCCATGCCATCTTAAACCAGGCTGAATTAATGGTTGTTATTCCATAATCTTCAGCATCATCAATGGTTATGTCAACCTGATCGTGGTTATCCCATAGGGCATCAACTACGCCATCGATAACAGGGGCTTCGCCATCGGCCAATTTTTCGATCATAAGATCGTAATCCTGGGCAATTATTACTGAACAAAGTAATAAAGCAGAAATTAATAAATAAATTTTTTTCATGTGAATAGGTTTGAATTGGTTAATAATGAGTTAAAAATAAAAAAAATAATTAAAAAGTTATCATACATTATAATAATTCATAAATTATAATTATATACTATTTCTATTCGATAATAGGGGATTATATATAATTGTATGTCTATAAAGAATTGTTAGATCAAAATCTGCTGATTTAGGTATTTGGTATTAGGATTAAAGCCTAATAATTAGTTGTTTCCATTCACCCAGGTGTTTTGGAAAAATGTTTAAAGTTTAATATTTATTGAACACTTGTTTTAATAATTACTTATATTTTGGACACTAAAAAAAGCTTTTTCTAAAGCGAAATTTGAGTTTAATATATACAACTTCATTAAAAATATTCTGTCACTAAGTATTAATTTACATTAAACAATAAAAACGATGCTCAAAGTTATAAACAAGAAATTCTTTCTTTTCTTTTCAATGATAACTGTATTTATTTCAGTTAATTCACAAACATTAACCCAAACAGTACGAGGTAAAATAGTTGACGCTGATTCTGAAAGCCCCTTAATTGGGGCAACTATACAAATTAAAGGTTCAACACCCATGAAAGCTGCCATTTCAGACATGAATGGTAATTTTATTTTTCAAGATATTCCTGTTGGCAGGCATACACTTGTTTTTTCCTATTTAGGTTATCAAATATATACTTTACCAGAATTATTAGTTGGTTCGGCCAAAGAAATTGTTTTAAATGTTAAATTAACCGAACAGATTCATAAAATTGAAGAAGCTGCAATTGTTTATAAACGGGAAAAAGATAAAACTGTAAATGAAATGGCAATGGTTAGCAGCAGACAGTTTACTGTTGAAGAAACCAGCCGTTATGCGGCAAGCATAGACGATCCTGCCCGCATGTCTACTAGTTTTGCAGGAGTTGCTACAACCGGTGATGATATTAGAAATGAAATAATAATCCGGGGAAATTCACCCCGTGGAATGCTGTGGCAAATTGAAGGTGTCCCGGTTCCTAATCCAAACCATTTTGCTAATGAAGGCAGCACTGGTGGGGCAGTTTGTATTATCAGCAATAATGTACTCGATAATTCAGATTTTTTAACAGGAGCATGGCCGGCACAATATAGCAATGCCATTTCTGGTGTTTTTGATATAAAATTACGGAATGGTAATAACCAAAAACGTGAATATGCCTTTCAGTTAGGATTACTCGGCATTGACTTTGCTGCAGAAGGCCCCTTTTCGGAGAAAAGTAATGCTTCGTATTTAATTAATTACCGGTATTCAACATTATCGCTTTTTGATAAACTGGGAATCCATATTGTTGATGAACGTGATGGTATTCCAACTTTCCAGGATTTAACCTTTAAAATTAACCTGCCAACAAATAAAGCAGGGATTTTTTCATTATGGGGTATTGGTGGAAATAGTAGTCAATATACTAAATCAATTATTGCGTTTGATACAACCTATGAGGGAAAAAAATATAATTATCTCTCTTACAGTGGTTATGCAACTAATTCATTTTTTGGGGCTACAGGAATATCAAATAAATATTTTATCGATAATAGAAGTTATATAAATACCTCGATGGTGTTTACCGGAAGTAAAGCATTTAATGAAAGCGATGGGCGGCTTGAGCCTGGAATGACAATTTCTAAGATTGGTAAAGATTACCAGGAGGATATAAGGCAGGGACAGATAATTTTTTTAACTGAATATAAGCGCAAGATTAATTCGAAATTAACTGTTCAATCCGGAATAAGGTACAGGACCATGCTTTATAATGTTTTAGTGAATACATGGGATTACGACAGTTTGCATTTTGACAAGGAATTGGATAAAGATGGGAGTATGGATTATTTGGAGGTTTATGCACAAAACACTTATAAATTAAATGAAAATTTTGAATTATATACCGGATTAAATTTCAATCAGTTACTTTCAAATAACAAAAACTCTTTGGAACCCCGATTGGCATTAAGTTGGAAGTTTTTTGGAAATCAATCCCTGACATTTGGCTTTGGTATTCATAGTCAGTTACAATCAATGGCACTTTACCTGGTTGATGTAAGTATGGAAGACGGGACTAAAATTCCTGTAAATGAAAACCTTGACTTAAATAAAGCTGCTCATTATGTGTTAACATATAATAACCTTTTATTAAAAGAATTAAGGTTAAAGGTTGATTTATATTATCAAAATCTTTATCAGATTCCAATTCCTAAAGATACTGTTAACAATAGCAACCTTAAAACATATAGTGTGATTAACGATGCCGACTGGTTTACATTTGTGCCATTAGTTAATAAAGGAACAGGACGTAATTATGGATTAGAAGTTTCCCTGGAAAAATTTTTCAGTAAAGGGTGGTATGGGTTGGTTAATACATCTTTATTCGAATCGAAATACACAGCAAGTGATAACATTGAAAGAGATACCCGGTTTAATTATAACTATATTTTAAATGCTGTTGGCGGAAAAGAGTTCAAAATAAGAAACAATATTCTTGGTACAAATATTAAATTTACCCAAATTGGCGGAAGAAGGCATACTCCGGTAAAAAACACAGAGGTT
>JAFGQQ010000039.1 GCA_016935595.1 Bacteroidales bacterium | reverse complement strand
GCTCCTATTGCGTAATATGGGTTAACCTGTCCTTGCAGGACGATATATGTACTCATTGTTTTAATTACCAATGTGATACATTGGATTTTATTAAATAAGGCTTTCAGCCATATAAAGATATTGAAGTTTCTAAATTTTTGTAATGTACTAGTTGTTAGTATATTAAAAATTGTTGATAATTAGTGTTTTAGCGTTATGATGCCAGAAAATAGACCATATTCACAGCTTTAATATTCTAATTACTAACTATATTCTTCAACTTCTTTTACATTTTTCACGAATGATTGAAATATTAATTCGTTTATTCTTTTAGCTGATGCATTAAAAGGTTATAATTTTTCGGGATATGCTTTGATATGCTCCAATACATTGAATAAAATAAATGCCCGGCTTTTGATTCAGGGAGATTTTAATAGAGTTTGTGCCTAATGGTAAACTATAGTCATCTATTACTCTTCCATCTATTGATAAAATATTAATTTCTTGTATGTTTTCTATACCTGAAACTATAACATTTCCCTTTGTGGGATTTGGAAATATGTTTATTTTATCAGCTATCATGTCAACAGGTTTATCAAGAATCTTATCACCATCATCCAACAAAACGAAATGAACAGAAAGAGCTGGTAAATTAATTTTTATCTGATCGTCAATTAATACCGAATTTGCTTTTATAGTTTCTATACTTTCTATTGGTCCTCCAAGCTGCGTTGATGGCCCGTTCCCGTTTACAAATACCTGAAATGAAAAATCGCCATTATCAGTGCCTCCTGTTAAAGTATAGTAATAATAACGATTACCCACTTTAAAATTTTGCGGGAATATTCTTACTGTTTTTTCAATTGAACTTTTATTAATTAAAACAATACTGCTTTCACCAGAATTAAAACGGGATGCAAAGGCTTCAATATCGTTATCATTTTCTATGGAAGTAACTTTAACCATATGATCGCCAAAGAATTTTTGGAAATAATACATGTAGAGAAAAGATGCGTATGGATTCCATTTATAAGCAGACCCGTCAAGATCATTCCCGGTACTAAACATACCCATATCGTCGCCTTTGTTTTGATTGTCCCAGCCATTGGCAATGTCCCACCGGTTTGCCATTCCGTACTGGTTTTTAATTAACTCGCCCATTACCTGCACTGCATGTATTCCATTAATATATGAAGAAGACTGGCCTGAACCTTCTGCAAAAATGTTCCATTCGGTCATTGTGACCGGTTTTTGGTCAGTTCCGTATTTTTCCGTTTGAGCAATGGTTTTATCGGCATATTTTTTAGCCTCCGCAGGTACTGAGTTTAAAATTGTTGAAATATTTGAATTTTGCTGATAGGGAGTGAAATATGTATGGTCAACCATCCAGTCGGGCGAATTACCGGCACCTTCCAATACCCCTTCATCATTTTGAGAACCGATATAAATGGTGTGGCCAATTTCGGCAGCAGCTTTTTTCATTGAGTCAATGAAAATTTTCACATGTTCGCCATACAGTTTTGGTGTAATTATTTCAGGTTGTCCATCCTGGTTTAATGATAGATCAATACGATATCCTGATGCCCAACTGGCACAATTTTCATTTCCTATTTCCCAGTATTTGGTCCGCCCATTATCATATCGTACCCAGTCTGCAGCCAATTTTGCGGCTGTCTGAACAGGAGTAGGGCCAGTGCCATACCTGGCATAGCTGTAATTAACTGTAATTAATGCTTCGCATCCGGTTTTTTCTATGAAACTATAAAAGTCGTCTAAACCAAATGTCCAGTATCCGCCTCCCGGAACCCAGAAAGGTTCGTATGTGCTTCCATTAGAATTCATCAATAAGTCAGGAATATCTTCCGGCAAATTTATATACCCGGTTGACCAGTCATAACCGGTACTCCAGAAATATTCATTGCTGTGTAAACCTCCGGGATAGCGGATAATATTTGGTGATAAGAGTTTGATATAATTGATAAGTTTAGTTTCGTTGTTATAGTTACCAGTATATTGATTGGCATTCGTACCATATATGTATTTTGATACTTTAGCAAGAGTATCGGAAAAATCGATTTTTATATTCACTTCGGCTGAATTAGCAGGGATTTCAACTGTTTCATAATCGGGAATCACTGCATTTTTAGGCTCTGTAAAATCCAGAAAACAATTACTTTTCTGCGAATAACCTGCTTTAATTGTGATAATTAGTATACTAAGTATTGCTATGTTTATTTTCATTTTATGTAGTGGAATTTTAAATGTTGAATGAGAAATGTTAAATGTTAAATGTTGAATGTTGAATGAGAAATGTTAAATAGTGAAAATTTATTATAACTGAAACCGGCCGGGAGGCCGGCGATACTCTTCACAACTCACTGCTCACTGTTCACTTCTTCTCAATCATTACATATTGTACAGAATAGCCCGGACTGGGAATAACAATACCATTAGTGGCTACAATTGCATATGCAGGTACTTTCGATACGTCCGGGCCTCCGATTATTTCTTCCGATTTTTGTTCGTTTACAATTACATTTAATGAGAATTCT
>JAFGQQ010000336.1 GCA_016935595.1 Bacteroidales bacterium | reverse complement strand
CGTAAATCGGTTGAAAAGCAGGTTGAAAAAAAGTATAATAAAGATATAGTGGCATTTATAACCGGTATAAATGATGAAAGAAAAGTGCTGGATTTTATGGAATTCTGTAAGTTTTCGGATGATTTTATTTTACAATCGAATGATTACCAAATATATCTTGCAATAAACAACTGTTATAAAGAATTTTGTAAATTAAATAAGGCCAATTCACTTGGTTCTTAATCTATATTTTTTTGCAAATATTTCAGATATATAATTTTCATAACTTAAACAAACATCGCCTGCAAATTGAATCCCGTAATTTATAATTTCATCCCAATATATATCACTATTTGAATTCAATTGTAATTTTGAAATGTTATTTTTAAACAATCCATAAATTATTCCTGCGTTAAAATTATCGCCTGCCCCAATTGTACTAACCGGTTTTATTACAGGAACTGAATATTGTTTATCATAATTTTCAGCCATAATGGTAACTTCATTTTTATTTGCAGTATAAATGAGGGCCTTACAACCTGCTTTTTTAACTTCCTGGTATGCAGCCTCAGGTGTAGTTGTCTCAAAAATGTTGTTAAAATCCTCGTTCGAACCTCTTACAATATCAGCAAAGGAAATATTTTCAAGAATATAATCTTTAAGGTTTGGCAATTCATCGGCATGTGCTTTTCTGAAATTTGGGTCATAGATTAAAATTGCATTTGCTTTTTTTGCCGTTTGGAGTATTTCAATCAATTTAGGCCTTATTTCTTTGGTTATAGCATAAAAAGAACTGTATAAAATTATATCGTTTTCATTTATTTCCGGAGGTTCAATTTGTAAACGTTTTTCCGGAAATTTTTTATAAAAATTGTAGGATGCATCCCTGTTTTTATCGAGAAATGCTAATGCCAGAGCCGATTGCCCTTCAGAAAAACGATAAACATAATTGGTATTAACATGGTTCGCTTTAAGAAACAAATGTATTAAATTTCCAACTTTATCATTTCCCCATTCCGAAATAAAAGAAACCGGCAAACCCACCCTGCCCAGTGAAACAGAAGTATTTAAGGCCGATCCTCCAGGTTTTGCAGTTTCTGGCTCGTTATTATTAAAAATAACATCAAGTACTGTTTCGCCAATTGTATATATTTTTTTCCCCATTTTTAAAAGTAATTTTTCTTTTATAAGAATTGCTAAAAAATTAAATTCTAAAATAGGGAAAATCAGTGCCTAATAAAAACCGCATTAATTTAATATATTTTTCAACCAAACTGGTTATTAAGAAATTATCCCTTACATGTTCAACAGCTTGAATTCCAATTTTATCGCGTTCTTGATTATTTAATAATAAATATTTCGCAAAACCGGCAATCCTTTCAATATCGAATGGTTCGACTAAAAAACCTGTTTTGGACGGAATAATCTGTAATACAATGCCTCCTACATTACTTCCAATAACCGGTGTTCCCTGCCATAAAGCTTCAGACACAACAAGCCCGAAACCTTCTTTTGTCGAAATGTGAATAAAAGCAACAGCCAGTTTCATTAATGCACCAATATTTTCATCATTGTCGGGAATGTTTAACAAAGGGAACATATCTTTATCTCCATCAATTTCTTTTAGAATTTTTTTATAAAAATCAATGCCTTCAGGATCATCAGTAGCTGAATTTCCAACTATAATCAGTTGGGGATTAAGTTTTTTAACGGATTTATCTTTTTTTAATTTTTTAAACGATTTTATAATCGTTTCCTGGTTTTTATGAATATCATAGCGCGAAACTGCTAATAATATTGGTCGTTCAGGATCGATGTTATTTTGTTTAAACAGATCGTTAAGAGTTTCTAATGCCTCTTTTTTTGTTCGTTGCCTGTTTTTTTTGGTTAGTGGGTCAATTGAGGGTGTAATTTGATAAACAGGTTTTTTAATTCCTTCCTTAACGAATTCTTTCATCGAAAATATAACACTATCATAATTATTGATATAAGGCAGCAAAAAATTCCAGATCATTTCATTTGCTTCGGAAGTATCAATATGGCATCGCCAAACTGTTTTGCCAGTATAATGGCCATGCACAATAGATGCACATGGTTGAGGGTCATGCACAACCGCAAAATCTTCATTAATTTCGATATTTCTAAAATTTGCTTTATTTGTTTTTATGTATGTTTCAAATAAGTCTTCAAGAGTAAATTTTTGGTCAACGCCCTGAATGATGTTGTGAAAACGTTTTGTAATGGAATAAAAATCATCCCCTCCTTCAATACAATACCATTTAGTATTAATTCCCAAACCTTTTGCAATTGGAACAACGCTTTTCAACATCTCAGCTACTCCTCCACCGCTAAAAGTGGAATTTACATGAGCCCATTCTTTGTCTTGTAAAACTGAAGACAGACTTTCCAGGTATTTTATTTTTTCTTTACCAATTATTTCAGAATATAAGTTAATATCAATAAATCCCAAAGCTTCATTTTTTTCCAAAAATCGCGTACTCTCACTGCTAAACATATTATATAGTTTTAAATGGTTTAAATTCTATATAGGTTAACAAAATATAAACTAATTTATTGACAGGCAAGTTAAAAGCAGGTTTTTTTATTATTTTATTATAAACCATTTTCCAAAAGCTTTATTATACAGGTAATTTAATTGCTTCCTTTATTTTTTCTTCAGTTGTAATTTCTCCTTCCGATAAATTTATTGCAGTTTCGATAAGTGCCAGGTGAGAATATGCTTGTGGAAAATTTCCCAATAACCGTTTTGTTTTAAAATCAATATCTTCACTAAACAACCCCAGGTGATTACTGTATGTAAGTAATTTTTCAAACAATTGAATTGCTTCTTCTTTTTGTCCGGTTTTATATAAACTGTTAATTAGCCAGAACGTGCAAATTGTAAAAGATGAAGAAGGTTTGCCAAAATCGTCGCTGTTTTTATACCGGTACATTAGTCCATCAACGCATAATTCCAGTTGGATTCTTTTTACAGTCTGGATATATTTTTCATCCTTTGCATCAATAAATCCAAGAGGTTCCATTAGCAGGTTAGCCGCATCCATATCACCAGATCCATAAGATTGAGTAAAGGCTTTTATTTTTTCATTCCAGGCATTCTTGTAAATATTTTCTTTAATAGTCTCACGCAGGCGCAACCATTCCGGAACATAATCTTTCATATCAATTAATTGGGCAATTTTAATTGCCCTGTCAATAGCCACCCAGCATAATACTTTAGAGAAAGTAAAATGCTTGTTTACACTTCGTATCTCCCAAATGCCCCTATCGGGTTTAAGCCAGTTTGTTTCAACAATTCTTACTATGCCTCTGGTTATTGTCCATAATGTTTCGCTATTCTGGAGCGTGGTTTCAAATAAAACAAATTGCTGGTAAACAGCATCCATTAACACCCCGTATATATCATTTTGCTTTTGTTTATAAGCATCGTTGCCTACCCTTACCGGTTTTGAATTTGCGTATCCCTGGAAATAATCAAGTATTTTTTCTGTTAACTTTTTTTCCCTGTCAATACCATACATAATTTGAATTTTTTGGTGTTTTTCGGGAATAATGTCAATAATAAAATCGAGATAACGTGAAGCCATATTCGAATGGCCGAGTTGGGTCATAATTTTAACAACCATTGATGAGTCCCTTATCCAGCAAAACCTGTAATCCCAGTTTCTTATTTCCCCAATTGTTTCAGGCAAAGATGTTGTAACTGCAGCCAAAATAGCCCCTGTTTTATCATAGCTTAAAAGTTTTAATGTTAATGCGCTACGGATTATTTCGTTATTATACTTTTTAAATTTTTTAGTCCGTTCGCTCCAGTTTAGCCAATATACTTTAGTGCGTTGTAATTTAAGGTAAGAGCGTTCAATAGTTTGCTTTAGTATTTTCTGGTTATAACTTAAAAGAAAAAAGCCGGGCCCTGTTATTTCAATTATTTCTTTTTTCAGTATTTTTTTTTTGTCGTAACTGGTATATAAATAGATTGAATCATATATCCCTTTTTTGGTGTAGCTTTTAATATAGTCATCTTCAATTACCGAATAGGTTGGATGTTTTGCATATTCCAATTTTGGGTTATATAGTACCTTGAATTTTGGATTGCCTGATTTATGAATAATAAACCGCAAAATATCTGGCGGATAATAAAGCTGCCTGTCTTCATTTTTATATCGTGGCATAAAATCAACCACTTCAAATGAATTTTTACCTTTTGTGTAAGTAGTAACAAGAATGTTTGTTTTTGAAATATACGATTGCCTGATTGTGTAATTACTACTAACTATTATTTCAAAACTGCCTCCTTTAATATTATCGAGTAATTTAGCAAAAATTGACGTTGAGTTAAATGCCGGCAAACAACACCATTCAATTGCCCCTGTTTTGGATACAAGCGCTGCGCTTTGCCCGTTTCCTATTAGCCCATAATCTAAATTGTCCATATTATTAGAGTTATATGTAATACTTTTTGTTTAACATATAAAATTGTAACTTTATAGGTTAATAATCCGAAAGTACAAAATAAAATAAATATAGTCAATAAATGAAACGCGTAATTATTGTATCTAACAGGCTGCCGGTAAATATAACAATTGAAAGCAACAAGCTGTATGTTGTTCCCAGTGTAGGGGGCTTAGCTACCGGTATGAAATCGGTTTCTGAAAATTACGATAGTTTATGGATTGGATGGCCCGGTATAAATATCGATCAGATATCGGAAAAGCAAAAAAATGAAATAGATGATATATTACTGGGTTACCGGTGCAAACCTGTTTATCTTGATCAAACCGATTATGAAGATTATTATGAAGGATTTAGTAACCGCACTATATGGCCTTTATACCATTATTTTATGCAGTATGTTGAATATGAAAACCGTTTTTGGGATGCCTATCAAAAGGTGAATGCTTTGTTTGCGAAGATAGTAATTGAAAATTTGAAGGAAGGTGATATTATATGGATACACGATTATCATTTGCAATTAGTGCCTGATATGATCAAGAAAATTAAACCGGAATATTTAATAGGCTTCTTTCTTCATATTCCTTTTCCTTCATTTGAAATTCTAAGGACTCTTCCCTGGCGCGATGAAATTGTAAATGGCCTTTTAGGAGCTGATCTTATTGGATTTCATACTTTTGATTACGAAAGGCATTTTTTAAGTTCGGTAAGAAGGCTTTTTGGGTATGATATTAGTTTTAACCTTATAACAGTTGATAATCGCATTATTAAAGCCGATTCTTTTCCAATGGGTATCGATTATGAGCGTTTTCGCGATTATGCAATTGAACAGGGACTAAGGCAGAATAAAGAGAAATCGCCTATGCAACAAGACCTTGAAAATCATTTAAAGCTGGTTCCAGGTAGAAAATTGGTTTTGTCTATCGACAGGCTCGATTATACAAAAGGAATTGCTCAGCGCTTGCAAGCTTTTGAATATTTTTTTGAAAAATATCCGGAATATATCGGGAAAATCTCACTGTTTATGATATGTGTGCCTTCAAGGACTAACGTTGACCAATATCAGAAAATGAAGAGCGAGGTTGATGAATTGGTCGGATATATTAACGGTAAGTATTCTACAATTAACTGGACCCCGGTCTGGTATTTTTACAGGTCATTTTCTTTCGAAGACCTTGTTGAACTTTATATTACCGGAGATATAGCCCTTATTACACCAATTCGCGACGGAATGAACCTTGTTGCAAAGGAATATATTGCCTGCCGTCCTAAAAAGAAAGGGGTGCTTATTTTAAGTGAAATGGCCGGTGTTGCTAAAGAAATGAGCGAAGCATTAATTATTAACCCTAACTGTTTTGATGATATTGCAGATGCTATTAAACAAGCTGTTGAGATGCCTGAAAATGAGCAAATTGAGCGTAACATTATTATGCAGGACAGGTTAAAAAGATATAATATAAATAAATGGGCAAACAGTTTTCTGCAAGCTATAAGCAGCGTTGAGGCCAGGAGGAATTTGCTGTTATCAAAGAAGATGAATTCAGATATTGAAAATTTGGTTATAAATAACTATAAACAGGCAAAAAAACGTATCATCTTTCTTGATTATGACGGAACACTTGTTGGATTTAAAAGCAAACCTGAACAGGCTTTTCCAGATGATGAATTATTTAACCTTCTCGATATTCTTTCAAAAGACCCTTTAAACAAACTTGTGCTTATTAGTGGAAGGGATAAAGGTTCATTAAATAACTGGTTTAACAGCCGTAAATATACATTAATTGCCGAACATGGCGTTTGGATAAAAAAAATAGGACAAGAATGGGAATTAATAGAACCCCTTGATAATGAATGGAAAGAAACTGTAAGGCCGGGAATTGAAATGTACGTTGATAATATACCTGGCAGTTTTATTGAAGAAAAAAATTATTCACTGGTTTGGCATTTTCGTAAAGCCGATCCTGAACTTGGTGCCAGGGGGGCAATTGAATTAAAAGATGAATTGACCTCATTTACAGCAAACCTCAATCTCGAAATTCTTGAAGGCAATAAAGTAATTGAAATAAAAAATAGCGGTGTCAATAAAGGTAAAGCTGCTTTAAAAGTAATTGGCCGCGATAAATATGATTTTATTATGGGCATCGGCGATGACTGGACCGATGAATACATGTTTGAGCAATTACCTTCTGAAGCATTAACAATTAAAGTAGGCATAAGCAATACATGGGCAAGGTATAATGTCGAAAACGT
>JAFGQQ010000335.1 GCA_016935595.1 Bacteroidales bacterium | reverse complement strand
TTCTTTTTAAGGTCAATATCCCTAAGTTCTTTGTTTATTTTAATATAATCGTAAAATTTCTCGACATGGTGATGATAAGTATCCCACAAGTCTTTTACCTTTTGTTGAGGCACAAGGCCAATTTCCCTCCAACGGCGCTGCAATTCCCTAAATTCATTAAAGGTGCGGTTAATCGATTCCTTGCGATTAATTAAATCTTTAATTTCTTCAATAATTTTATATTTTTCATCCAGGTTAGCTTCCTTCTCAACTTCCAATTGTTTGTTTAAATCAGATTTTAAGGATTTAAACTTGTTAAGTAATTCTTTAAACTCATCTTCAACAATATCTTCCTGGGGCTTAAAATCTTCAGGCAGGCCTCCTTCTTTCAAAAAATTTGCCCTTAATTTATCGGTATATTGCTTATGTTTTTTATAAAAATTAATTTTAATAATATCAACCTCTTCCCTGATTTCTGAAACAGGTTTATCCAGAATATCTTTAAATACTTTAACAATATCCTCTCTGCTTAGTTTAGTATAATCTATTTTCTCCTCTTCCTTTGATAATTCCGGTATGTTTTCATTATCAGATTTGCCAGGCGATTTTATAATTACTTTTTCATCAGAATTTTTGACCGGCTGGGTTTCATTTGTTAAAATTAATTCTTTATTAGAAACCCCTTTTGTTGCATCCTCCTCATTATCCAACTCCAGCACTTTAGACTTAGACTTAGACTTAGACTCAACCTTAGACTTAGACTTAGACTTAGACTTAGACTTAGCCTCATCAATAATTTTAGCTTCTCCCTCAACTTTAGGTTTAGCTTTCTGTTTCTTTAAAGGCTTATCAACAAGTTCTATATCAGCATTAGCGGTTTCATCAACCGGAACTGTAGTTACATTTTTTATATCTTCATAATTAGCATTTTCGGCATTTTTGTCGAATTGTTCCGTTGGAACAGAGTTTTTCTGGTCACTATTTTCCATGGCAAAAGACTTTAGTTTTCAACTTGACTTGCTTCCAAATTTACAACTTATTGTTACGAAAATATACATTTAAGCTTTAATACTCAACTAAAATCCCATAAAAATTCATATTGAACAAGCATCCCATGCTAAACCCATTAAATAATGTTGCTTTAAAAGATATTAGATAATATTGAATTTAATAAAAGAATAAGGTTATTTTTGCTATTTAGATATATTGTATATATGAGAATTGATATATTAACACTATTTCCGGAATTGTTTGCAGGGCCTTTTAATGTTTCTATCCTTAAAAAAGCAAAAGAAAAAAAAATAATAGAAATACATATTCACAATATACGCGATTACAGTACCAATAAGCACAAACAGGCAGATGATTATCCGTTTGGCGGTGAAGCAGGAATGGTAATGATGATTGAACCTATTGATATACTTATTTCCAAATTAAAAAGTGAACGTAATTACGATGAAATTATTTACACATCGCCTGATGGTGAAAAATTAACACAGGCTTTTGCCAATGAATTATCTGTTAAAAAAAACATAATTATTTTGTGTGGCCATTATAAAGGAATAGATCATCGAATTCGCGAACATTTGATAACACGCGAAATATCAATAGGCGATTACGTTTTAACCGGTGGTGAAATTGCCGCTGCAGTAATTGTGGATTGTGTTACAAGAATTATTCCCGGTGTAATTTCGGATGAAACATCTGCATTAAGTGATTCTTTTCAGGATAATTTATTATCTCATCCGGTTTACACAAGGCCTGCCGATTATAAAGGCTGGAAAGTCCCGGATATTCTTCTTTCAGGAAATACAAAAAAAATTGAAGAATGGAAGGAGCATCAAGCTATAGAAAGGACCAAAAAATTAAGGCCGGATTTGCTTAAAGATGTTTAATTGATTTTCGGGAAAACTTTACCTGATGTTTTCATATAATGCTTATATTCTTCACCAAACTGTTCAATCATCATTGTTTCTTCATCTTTAATACGTATAGCCGGAAGAAGAATTGCAAAACCGATAAAAGAAAAACCAGCAATCCAGTTTGGGAGAATAATTATTTGTCCAAATGCCCATAATATATGAGCTGCATACATAGGGTGACGACTGTATTTATATATTCCGGTTTTTATTAATTTATGATTGCTTTTTACACCCAAAGTCGGGGTCCAGTTTGAACCTAAATCGCGATGTGAAAGCCATAAGCAAATAATAGCTAAAACTAAAAAAAATATACCAAGATAATTCAAACATGGCGGCCTGGTATAGTTGGCAAAATCGAAAATACCTGAAAACACATAAACCAAAGGAATTATCATTCCGATTCCGTTAAGGGTTAGAAGTGTTATATCAAGAATTTTTATTTTTCTTTTTATATACTCGCCCTTTTTATATCGGGCAGTATAATACTCCCTGACTATAAAAAAAAGCAAGAATAAAACAAAATATATAATTTTTTCTGAATTATTAAACATATAGTATTGATTTATAAATTTTAAAAGAGAAAGGATTAAAAATTTTTATTTTCTTTAAGCTACATAAATATCTGCCTCAATCATTTCATCATTCTCATAATA
>JAFGQQ010000038.1 GCA_016935595.1 Bacteroidales bacterium | reverse complement strand
TTTCTGTCAATATCTATTTTTATCCGGGCATTTTGGGCATTTAATGATAGACAAAGTACCTGAATAATAAACCACTCTATAATTATTTTTATTCTTGTTGTTTTCTTCATTTTAATAAGTTTATTGATTATTATATGTTTTATTCATTTTCTTTTATAATGATTGGCCAACCTGCGGCATCCCAGCTTAATTTTTCAATTCTAAGTTTTGGTTTACCGTTTTCTTCTGAATCATATCCGTGAAAAATAAGATAATCTGTTCCATCGAAAGTATATACCGAATTATGTCCTACTCCAGGCCATCTTTTATTACCTTCAAGTAAAAGGCTTGCTCCTCCATTTTTCATTTTAATACCTCTTTTATCAACATAAGGGCCGGTTATTTTATCTGATTTTCCAACCATTATTTTGTAATTACTGTTTATTCCCCGGCAACAATAATCGTATGATACGAAAAGATAGAAATATCCATTTTTATTAAATATAAAAGGTGCTTCAATAGCCCCTTCCCCGGGATCCATATCATCAGTATCGTAATCACGAGATCGTTTAGCAATCGTATACCATTCTTCAGGTTGAGCAACAGCAGTTAAATCGTTGCTTAACTTAACGAGTTTCATGCCCGCCCAAAATGATCCAAACACTAACCAGGGTACCCCATTTTCGTCGAAAGCCAGGTTAGGATCAATCGCATTCCATAAATCACGACCGGGAATAGATTGAATAATCTTGCCAAAATCTTCCCATTTGTATTCAGGGTCATCAGGATGTAAAGTATTATTTATTGCTAATCCAATGCATGAAGTATTTTTACCAAATGCAGAAACCGAATAATACAAGTAATATTTACCTTTATAAAAAGATATATCGGGAGCCCAAATATGATTTTTGAAACATGGAATTGCTTCAACAGCCCATGATGGGGCATCTGAAAAAACAGGTTTTTCTTCTTTCCAGTTTTTCATGTCGGATGATGAAAATATTTTTATTCCCCGACCAGTGCAAAAAAGATAATATATACTATCCTGTCTTATCATTACAGGATCATGAACAGAAATATCCGATTTTTGTGAATAAGCATTTATTTGACAGATTATGTATATAGATAATAAATACAGAGATCTAGAAACCTTGAGAAATAAAAATTTTATATAAAAGTATCCATCTTTCATTATAATTATTGCTTTTATATTCTTGTTAAATTTCCAGCATCACTATCGATTTAGGAGGCATATCAACATTAACGATAACTTTAGTCTTATATATTTTCTAATTTTGTTCATATTAACTATCATCTGGAATTGAAAAAAGGATAATTAAAACCAACGAAAAGCAAACTTTTAAGGTTTTATTTTTAGTCATGAGCAGTTATTATTAATAAAAACAATAAATTTTAAATCAATAATATAACTTATAGAACTAAAATAAGTGGACAATTAGGTAAAATTAGAGGATAAATGTTTCCGTTTATATTGAATGGAACAATTAGTTTTTTTGTACTTCTGGTAATTCTATCTCATTACTAATATATTCTGTTGGGGTTACACCAAAATGTTTTTTAAAGATTCTGGAGAAATATTTTGGATCATTAAAACCTACTTCATATGCAACTTCCGATATGTTTAAGTTATCATGTTTAAGATAATGAATTGATTTTTTTAATCTGCATAAACGAATAAATTCGGTAGTTGACATATTTGTTAGCGCTTTTAATTTTTTGTGAAGCAAACTACGACTTACTCCCATTTCTTTAACCAGTTTTGTGACATCAAAGCTTGTGTCGTTCATAAATTCTTCAACATTTTTTATTGCTTTTTGCAAGAATTTTTCATCAGTTGATGTGGATGTAATTTCGTTTAATTTTGGAGAGATTTCGAGGCTGAATTTTAGTCTTAATTTTCTTCGGCTTTCAATAATGTTTTTTATTCTAACCTTTAAAAGTCCCATATCAAATGGCTTTTCAATATAGTCATCGGCTCCAATTTTATAACCTTCTATTTTACTCTCTAAAGAGTTTTTTGCCGTTAGTAATATAATTGGGATATGGCTGGAATTTAAATCAGATTTTAATTTAGTGCATAATTCAATGCCATCGAGTTTTGGCATCATAATATCACTCACAATCAGATCAATATGGGAATTTTGTGCAATTTCCATAGCTTTTAGTCCATCGGGAACATTAAAAATATTATATTCTTCTTTTAGGTTTTTAGTAATAAAAGTCCGAAGATCAATATTATCTTCAACAATAAGTAATGTATATTTTTTCTTTTGAGGAGCTTTGATTGAAATCTTATTTACATATTCATCAATATTTTCCAATGTTGATATCTCTTCATGGAGTTTTTTTGATCTATGTTCAGTTTCTGCAACTTTTATTATTTGTTCTTTCAAGAATTTTTTATTAGTTAAAGAAAGACGGACAATAAATTCTGTTCCTTTTCCTAATTCGCTACTAACCTCTATTTCGCCTTGATGAAGTTCAATAAGATTTTTTGTTAAAGCTAAACCTATTCCAGTTCCTGAATTCTCAGATTTGTTTAATGTAAGTTTGTCATTAACCTGGTAATAACGATTAAAGATTTGTGATAATTGATTTTTGGGTATTCCTATGCCACTGTCTTTTATACTAATGGAAAGATAACCATCAGGGAAAGTACTAAGATTATTATTTCTATCAACAATATTAAGAGATATTGAGATAGTGCCTTTATCTGGAGTGTATTTAAAGGCATTGGTTAAAATATTAAATATTATTCTTTCTATTACATTCTCATCAAACCAGAAAAATATTGATTCACTTACCGTAATCAATTCATATTTTATTTTATGATCTGATGCAAATTGGGAAAATGCTTGATAGATATCTTTAATTACAGGCATAATATCTTTATGACAAACCCTGAGATTTAAATTACCGGTTTCAATTTTTCTAAAATCCATTAATTGATTAATTAAACTAAGCAGTCGTTGTGCATTTCGTTTAATAAGCTCTGCCTGCGATTTTAATTCCTCGTTATTTTTAAACAAAGAAATTAATTTTTCAATTGGACCAATAATTAAAGTTAGAGGTGTTCTGAATTCGTGTGAAATATTAGTAAAGAATCTGATTCTTTCCTGATTTGCTAAGTGAACCTGTTCATTCATTTTAATTAACTGGTCTCTTTGTTTTAATATTTGTTTATTATTTCTTAAAAGCACTTCTTTTTGGTCAAAAATTTCGAGTTTTCGCTGTTCAAGCAATTGAAAGGCTTTTTTTAGATTTTCTTTCTGGGTGTTTATTACCGATGTTCTTTCTTTTACTTGTTTTTCTAATTTTTGCTTTTGGTTTTTTAATGTACGTAACCGTATATTATATATTAATATTATTAGCATGGTAATCGTTACAAATAAAATGCCTTTAAACCATAATGTTTTCCAGAACGGTGGTATAATAGTTATTTTTAATGATGTTGGATTGTTATTCCAGATTCCATCGTTGTTTGTAGCTTTTACAAGGAAATTATAAGTTCCTCCGTCTAAGTTTGTATAACTTGCGAACCTTCTTTTGGAACTCACATATACCCAATTTTTTTCAAATCCATCTAATTTATATGCATACATTATTTTTTCGGGTGATGAATAATAAAGTGCCGAAAATTCGAATGAAATATTATTTTCTTTATAGCTAAGTTTAATTTCATTAATAAATGAAATATCTTTATTTAAAATTATTTTGTTTTTATATGGAATATTCGGTTTAATACTCTGGTTAAAAATTTTAAAATCTGTTATAGTAACTTGAGGAACATATGGATTATCATCTATATTTTCGGGGAAAAAAGACATCATGCCTTTTGTAGTTCCAAAATATAATTCTCCTGCTTTATTTTTAAAACTTGCCGTCCAGAAAAATTGATTTCCAATAATGCCATCATCTTCATAATAGTTTTTAAAGCTTTCTTCATTAATATTAAATCTCGATAAACCATGGTTTGTACTTAACCAAAGATTATTTGAATTGTCTTCCAATATACCATATACAACATTATCGGATAAACCGTCCTTTTCAGAGTAATTATTAAATTGTTCAATTTGTTTACCAGTTAAACTGTCTATTATATAAGTCAGTTTGTCAAATCCTTTCCCATAAGTACCAAACCACATTGTACCATATTTATCTTTATATATTGTGATAATCCGATCACCACTAATTGAATTTGCTTTTTTTGGATCGTTTATAAATACATTAATATTCGTTTTATCAGGGTTTACCTGCAAGTTTATGTTTTTAATTAATTTAATTCTGTATAATCCATGCAAGGTTCCTACCCAAATATTATCAGAACTATCCTGTTCTAAGCAACCTACATCTATTATTGTATGATCAGGTGTTAGGGGATTAATGAAATTAATAAATTCGTTTTTTTCTTTATCATATATATTTAAACCTTGTGATGTACCTATCCAAAGCCTATTATATCTATCAATACAAAACGAAGAAACAAAATTACCGTTTAAACTGCCCTCTATATTAGAATTTGCCTGGTAATGAATAAATTGATTATTTGTTATACTATTATATTTATTTAAACGATTTATACCTTCTCCCCAGGAGCCAATCCATATAGTCGCAGATGAATCCTGAATAATAGCAGAAATAAAATTAGAATTCAATCCGGAAGGTTTATTAGGTGAATATTGAAATTGTTTGAATCTTCCAGTTTTTTTATTATAAATATTTAGTCCGCCACCTGAAGTTCCAATCCAAAGGTTGCCCGATTGATCTTCGTAAATTGAATTTATAATATTCCCGGAAAGGCTATTGGGATTATTTGGTTTATATTCCCAATGTTTAAAAGGTTTTTTGTTCCGGTCAATAACATTAACACCGCCTTTATCAGTACCAATCCATACATTCCCGAAATCATCTGCATATAGTGAATTAATGAAATTATTGTTTATGCTTTTGTCATCGGTAAAATCATTCTGATAATTGGTGAAATTATCCAACTTAGGATTATATTGGCTTAGGCTACCCAAATTGCCAATCCATACAGTTCCTTTGTTGTCCTGGCATATTGAGGTTATAGTATTATGCGGTAAACTTAAAAAATCATCAGAAACATGATAATAATTGGTTATATTTCCCAAATTCAAATCAATTTTACTTAATCCGTAAAACGTGCCTACCCATAAATTGTATTGATTATCTTCATAAATGATATAAATATTATTAAATGCAATGCTATTAGTATTACCTGGTATATTATAATACCGGTGAAAAATATTAGATAAGGGATTGTATTTGTTTAGCCCGTCGAATGTGCCTACCCAAATATTCTTATTATGATCTTCATAAATGGAAAAAATACGATTATTAGATAATGAAGACAGATTATTTTGTTCGTATTTATATGAAGTAATTTGTAAGCCTGATAATGCATGTTGCTTTAATTGAATTTTGTCCAATCCATTATCGGTACCAACCCAAATTTCGCCATTCTCCGATCTATATAAAGCATTTACTACATTATTTGAAATATAATTCGCATTTAAAGAATCATAAATTATATGATAAAAAATGTCTTTTTCTTTATCTAATATATTTATGCCACCACCCCCTGTACCAATCCATATTCTATTATAATTATCTTCACAAAGGGAATAAATGAAATTATTACTAATGCTATTAGAATCTGAAGGATTATTTTGGTAAAGTGTGAAATCATAACCATCATATTTATTTAAACCATTCCATGTGCCGAACCAAATAAATCCTTGCTTGTCGCGCAGTATACAATCAACAGTATTTTGTGATAATCCTTCTTTTGTGGTTAAATGTTTAAACCAAATTTTATGTTCTTGGGAGTATATTTTCTTGTTAAAGAATAAAATGCTAACCAAGATTATAATAATAAATATCCAATGTAAATTAATTTTAATATTCATTAATGCTGATTAGTTTATTCCAGAATAAATAATCATTTACAAAATTATTTATTTTTTATTCAAAAATTGATTAGAAATCACAAGAAAACAATTATGTTTTATTGGAAATTAAAATAACCAGTTAATTGATATATGCATTTAGAGATTTATTCTATGATACAGGCTATACAGGTATCTTAAAATTAATTATTTTATTTATCAGATTTACCCTTCTTACCACTTCCAATGCCAATAACAGAGAAATGAACATATTTTTTAGGATTTTCATTAATGTCTTTTATTAAAATATCCAAATCTTTTGCAGTAGTTTCAAGATTTTTGATTAATGTATCGTTATTTACCAGTGTTCCTAAAGAACCTTGTCCCTGGTTTATTTTTTCGGTTATTTCACTTAATTGTAAAAATGAGGTTTCAATATTGTTTAAAACAGTGGTTATATTTGCCCTTGCAATTGAATCGGAAATATCGGAGAGGTTCTGAATTGCCATACCGAGTTCTTTATTATTGCTTTTAATGCTTTTGGTAATAGACTCGATATTGGAAATAATATTTTTCAGGTTTTCTTTTTCCGAATTTAATAATTCGTCAATAGCCGAAGTTGTATTATTAAGATTATTAATGGTGGATTTTACACTTTCAATACTTCTGATTAAGTTATCACGGGTTTTTTCGTTAAATAATTGTTTTAAAACAACTAAAGCCTCCTGCATATCTTTCATTAAGTCTTCAGCCTGGTTTTTTAAGGGCAGCATTTGCACACTGACCTGTTCGGTTAAATCGGCTTCAACCATAGGTAATAATGTATCGCCAACAGAATGATATGAAGTAGAATCGGTTAAAAGAAATTTAACTGCTTTCGTGCCCATTAAATCGGAACTAAATATACTGGCTATAGTATTTTTGGGAAGTTTGAAATTGTTATCTATCATCAATTCAACAATAATATTATTATTGTTTGTTTCATCGAAATAAATA
>JAFGQQ010000037.1 GCA_016935595.1 Bacteroidales bacterium | reverse complement strand
TATTGCTTAATGGGAGGTTATATGTTAGTGCTTAACCGCGATTGGTCTGTCGAACCCAGCATGCTAATTCAGGGAAATTATCCTGAAAGAGTTCAGGTTGAAATTAGTTGTCGTGCAGTCTATAAAGTAGATAAAAACATGATTTGGGGAGGATTATCATGGAGAACCAGTGATAAAACCTCAACATTGACCTGGCTTGTCAGTTACAGGCATGAAAGAAAATATGAATTCGGATTAGCTTATGACATGAGTTTATTCTCTAAAAAAAATTACCAGTTTAGTTCAACCGGCACAATAGAAGTTTTAATTGGCTACTGGTTCGATACTCTAAAATAAATAGTTTTTAAACTCCTTTCATTAATATACCTATCCCCTTCTTATTTGAAAATCCTTTCAAGTTATTACACTATTTTTAAATAAAATCGAGTTTAAATTTTACAGCGTCTTATTATTTATATAATTTAGCCATTTTAATAAAATAACTGTGAGAATTTATATATACATACTAATTCCGTTATTTTTATTCGTTTCATCCTGTTTAAAAAATTCAAAAAAATTTATCATTCCAAAAGAAGATTTAACTACCATTTTAGTTGAAATGCATAAAGTTGATGGTTTGCTTAATGTATACAAAGTACGTCGGGAATATAATGATTACAATAAAACAGAAATATATAATGAAATAATAGAGAAGAAGGGTTATACAAGGGAACAATTCGATTCTACAGTGTATTATTATTCAAAATTTAAAACCAACGAATTTGAAAAAATATTTGAAAATGTTATAGATGAACTAAACCGTATTGAAAACCAGGAATTAATTAAACCTTCCATTATTAGCCCTAAAGATAATTTATGGAATCAAAGATCGGAATTTACTATTGCCAAAGGTCGAAATAAAAATAAAATTGCTTTTACCATTCCTGTTCATGGCGAAGGAATGTACACCATTAAAGCCAAAATAAAATTATATACCGATGATGAATCGGTTAATCCCAGAATCAGGGCATATTTCTGGCACGCAGATAGCACAAAAGAGGGTTTTAGGGATTATTATGAACTTTCACTAAATAAAAACGATTATTTCACCACCTATATGGTTTCACGGAGGGTTCCAAATAACAAAGTCACACATTTAAAAGGATGGTTATTATACCATGATGACCAGGAAACAAGAGACTGGTCGAAGCATGCCGAGGTTAAAGATATTGAAGTTAAATACACGCTTCTCAGGAAACCAGAACAAAAGACTGAATAAAATAAGCAGACATAATCCTAATTTTTTATTTTAATGAGAAGAATATCTGCACATTACATAATTACTAACCATACACCACCCTTAAAAAATGGCATTCTTGAAATTGACGAAAAAAACTATATAACAAATATTTTAGATACAAAAGGAAAATTACATGAAAGCAAAAAAATTGAATTCTATAATGGAATTATTTGTCCCGGTTTTGTTAATACCCATTGTCATCTTGAGCTATCACATTTAAAAAATAAAATCCCAGAAAAATCCAGTTTATCAAATTTTTTAATTTCAATTAACCAGCAAAAAGAATTAAATAAACAAAAACAGTTCCAATATATTAAAAATTCTGAAAAAGAAATGGCGGCAAACGGGATTGTAGCTGTTGGAGATATATGCAATTCGGACAATACATTTAAATTAAAAAAAACAAGTAATTTAAAATATCATTCTTTTATTGAACTATATGGTTTAGATAATAACAATGCTGAAGATATTTTTAATAACGGAAAGGAATTATATAATAAATATCAAGAATTATTAAATTTATCCGCTTCGTTAACTCCACATGCACCATATTCTGTTTCAAACAGATTATTCCAGTATTTACAGCAATATATTAAAAAGAATAAGCCTGTTATTTCGATGCATAACCAGGAAAGCGAAGATGAAAACTTATATTTTCATTCGTTGAAAGGAAAGTTTCCCGAATTATTTAATGTAATTTCAAAAAATCATTTAAACTATAAAGCTACCGGAAAAACATCTGTTCAATCTGTATTCAAATATATCATAAATGCTTCAAAGATCTTACTTGTGCACAATACATATATTAGCAAGGAAGATCTTGATTTTATAAAACCATACCTTGAAAAAATATTTTTTGTAATCTGTATTAATTCAAATCTTTTCATTGAAAAAAAAATTCCACCTATAGAACTTATTAAATCATATTCAAATCAAATTGCTATTGGCACGGATAGTTTGGCATCCAACAGTCAATTATCGGTTTTAGAAGAGATTAAAACCATTTCAAAACATTATCAGGGAATTCCTTTGGATGAATTAATAAAATGGGCAACTTTAAACGGGGCTAAAGCTTTAAATTTCGATGATCGATTAGGATCATTTGAGATCGGTAAGAAACCAGAAATAAATTTAATATATAACCTTGATTTAATGAATTTAAAGTTAACTGAAACCAGTGCTGTTAAAGTTATAATATAATTGTTTATAATCTCTATTTGATTTTATTTATATTATCTCTTATCCGGTTAATAAAAGTAAAAATATATATGTTGGTTTATTAAACAATATAAAAGATTATTTGTATTCATTAAAAAATAATAATTAATTAACTGACATTACGCAGACTTTTAAGTCTTAAATTATTGATATTCAAAATATATTTTGTAAAATACTGAAATGCAGCTAC
>JAFGQQ010000036.1 GCA_016935595.1 Bacteroidales bacterium | reverse complement strand
TGAAAATTATCTCGAAATTCTTTGAAATTCTATCATTATTATTATAAAATGTATCTCTTTATTTAAGATATTTGTATTCGTTTTTCTATTTTTCGAATATAATAAGTATTCTCCATTACTGGCATTCAGGTTATCGGCATGGTATAACCGTGATTCGATTTTTAAGAAATTTATTCAATATAGAAAGAACGGTGAATATATACTTGGTTAGATCGGCGAAGCAATTTCAATGCATTAAAGCATTAAAGCATTAAAATTGCAGTCTCACCAATTAAAAGATTAAAATATTGATTGAAATGTTTTTATCAATCTACAATAAAAAAGTATTAATATATTGTGTGGCGTTGCTTTTTTCCTTGCAATGCTTTGCATATAAGGCAGAAAGATATTTATATTATACAGAAATAGACGGGCTGCCCCGAAACCAAACAACCTGCATTGAACAAGACCAGTATGGGTATTTATGGATAGGTACTGCAAACGGAATTGCACGCTATGACGGTAAAAATTTTAATATCTATAAAGAATTATCAGGTATTGGTGTAATTGAGCTTTTTTATGACTCCCGGCATACACTTTGGGTTTGCACCAGCAAAGGCCTTTTTAAATATAATCGTATAACCAATTTCTTTGAACTTATTGTTAATGGTTACATTTCAAAAGTTCAGGAAGACAATGGTGAAATCTATTATCTATTATTATCAAACATATTTAAATTAAGTAACATTACTTCCATTAATATTTACCAGGGCGACAACCTTACTGATTTTTGTTTTTCAAAGGAAGGAATCTGGATCAGTAAAATGGATCATGGCGTTAGGCTTTTAAGCAGGGAAAGTGATTTTAAAAAAATTACATTCTCGACTCTAAATAACAAATCAGTCTCATTAATTAGTATGATCGATGATATACTTTTTATATGCTGCTATAACGGACAGGTATTTGCATTGATGGAAAACAGGGAAATTAATGAAATTAAGATAAATAACCACTATTTTATATTGAAAGTTGTAAAGGTAGGTCAGGAAATTTGGATGGCTTCTGATGGCAATGGTATAATAATTCTTGATAAAAACCTTAAAATTCTGAAAACTTTAAGTCGTAACACATATAGCAGTAGTTCTATTAACAGCAATAGTATTTATGATATATTTCCCGGAAATAGCAATGAAATATGGATTGCCACATACGGTGCAGGCCTTACTTGTATTTTACCCGACAATCTTCTATTTCTAAACATCGTTCCTGAAAAAGGAAATCCAAACTCCTTAATAGCCAATGAAGGCACTTCAGTTTATATAAAAGAACCCTATTTCTACTTTGGCACAAATTACGGGCTTTCTTCATGGGATATAAATACCGGGGAATTTAAAAATCTATCCAGTGATAAATTAAGAATGGAATTAAACGGAACAAAAATTACCGCAATTCATGCCAGTCAAAATAATCATTTATGGATTGGCACATACGATGGTTTGTTGGGCAAATACACTTTAGATTATAACCTGATAAAAGCATATTATCCAAACAGCAATGCCCCGGATGAAATGCAGCGAATTGTGTATTTACAGGAGATAGATAATAACCATATGTTAATACTTACCCAATTTCAAAATCAAATCCTATTAAACTTTAATATTATTACTGAAAAACCTGAAGTATTTGAATTATACCAAAAAGGCAGTAGAATAACCTATTTCTTATTAAATTCAATCAGGGAAAACCAACAAGGAGAATTATTAGCATTAATTTCCGATAAAGGTTTATTTCATATTAACTGGGTAAATAATGTCTTGGAAAACAGGTTAGAAGCAATGAATAATCGTATTAATTTTTATGCTTCTGATTTTTATCAGGATAAAAAAGGTAATTACTGGTTTGCAACAGCAGCAGATGGTTTATTGCGGTTGTCAGAAGATGGTAAAAACTATAAAAAATGGACCTTAAAAGAAGGACTGCCAACAAATACCCTGATAAAGATAGAATCAGTTGACGATCAGTATATTTGGATAAGTTCAATATCAGGAATTTGCAGGTTCAATATGCAGAATGAGGAAATACTGAATTTTAACTACAGCGATGGTTTACCGGCCAATGAGTTTCAGGACAGGGTTTCTGCAAAAACACAAGACGGTAAAATAATATTCGGCTCTGTTGCCGGTTTTACGATAATTGATCCTTTAAAATATACTCCCGACACTTCGAAAAGTGAAGTAATTATTTCTGATATTTCTTTTCAAAACCAAAGTATCAGAAGCCCGGAAGGAAAGCAATTATTGAAAAAGCCATTGGAAGAGACGAAAGAAATTTGGTTGCCATATAATAAAAATTCATTTTCTATTCATTTTTTTGTAAAAGCAAAAAGTTATATTAAACACCCCAATTATGCTTATCGCTTAATTGGCCTTGAAAATGAAATAAATAATATTGGTGAAGCCAATTATGCAACTTACACTAACCTTTCGCCCGGTACTTATATTTTTGAAATTAAAAGTGCCGATAAATTCCGGGAAAGCATTCCAACCCAGCTAATTATCCATATTAAATCACCCTGGTATTTAAGCTGGTATTCCTATATTGCATATTCCATACTGTTTTTTACAATTATATTTCTGTCCGTTTATGCATATTTAAAAAGAATGGAATTAAAAAAAGAAAAAGAAATATCAGATTTTAAAATCCAAAAAGAACATGAACTGACGGAAAATAAACTTGCATTTTTTACCAATATATCGCATGATTTAAAAACCCCGTTAACATTAATCGATGCCCCGGTTAATGATCTTTTGCGCTCCGATAACCTTACAAAAAATCAGGTTGATAAGCTTTTAACAATTAACCGCAATTCAAAACGCCTTTATAAATTAATTTCTGATTTGCTCGATTTTAGAAAAATCACCCAAAAACAATATAATTTAAAAGTTAAGGAAACTTCTGTCAATGATATTATTAATGATATTTTAAATGCATTTAAAGAAGAATGCAGTAATAAATCCATTCAATTTGAGTGCTCTGTCAAAGATAATCTGATTGGATTTATTGATGCAGAAAAAATTGAGAAAATTCTCTGGAACCTTATATCAAATGCCATTAAATTTTCTGACAAAGAAGGGCTAATAGAAATAAAAGCAGAAGATTTTATTACTAATCGGCAAAAATATATGCAATTTATTATAAGTGACAAAGGTATTGGCATATCCGAAGACGATAAGAAAAAAATATTTGACCGGTTTTTTAAAGCTGAAAATTCTAAATTATTAAATAAAGGAGGCACAGGCATTGGCCTTTCAATTGTTCAAGAGCTTGTTGAGTTGCATCATGGTTCAATTCAGGTTGAATCTAAACTAAGTTCAGGAACGTCATTTACCGTTACTATACCATCAGAAAAAAAATATTATTCTGAAAATGAATTAGCAGAAATCAGTCTGCCATTTTATGAAAAACAGGCAAATATTGATAATAATATTTTAGAAATCGAAAAACAACCCGATATCAAACAGAAACATTATAACCTGCACTCACTATTAATTGTTGAAGATAATGCCGAACTTCGTGAATATTTGGCAGGACATTTTAATAAAAAACTCAAAGTTTACCAGGCTGAAGATGGTTTTAAAGGCTTAATTATGGCAAAAGAACATAACCCGGATATTATTATAACAGATGTTCAAATGCCAAAAATGGACGGATATGAATTCGTTAAAGAAATTAGGCAACATTTTGACACTTCACATATACCAGTAATTATGCTCACTGCCTATAATACTATTAATCAGCAAATAGAAGGGCTTTCTACCGGGGCTGATGTATACCTGACAAAACCTTTTGATATTAATATTTTGGATGCACAATTGGTTTCGTTGATAGAAAACAGAAAAACACTGCGTAATAAATTTAAGGGAATTGAAAGTCTGGAAAACATAGAAAACTCCTTACCTCAGAAAGATGTAGAATTTATTTTTGAATTAAAACTTTTTATTGAAGAAAACATAATGCACCAGGATTTAAATGTTGCAATGCTATCTGACCATTTTGCGGTAAGCCTAGCCCAGTTGCATAGAAAAATAAAATCACTTACAGGTTCAACGCCAAACAATTTAATTAAGTCTATTCGCTTAAAAAAAGCATACAAATTAATCCGCGAAGATGGTTTACGGGTTTCAGAAGCAGCTTACCAAACTGGCTTTAGCGATCCAAATTATTTTGCCTTATGTTTTAAAAAAGAGTTTGGCGAAAATCCTTCACAAATTGGATTACATTGATATACTAAAAACAGCTATTAAAAATAAATTTTATAAGAATATAACTTTAAGCTGTGAGTGAAATTTTTCCAGAAAACAGGTTATATTTTTTGTGATATTAAACAGATGATAATTTTTATGCTTTTATAGTTTTCATCAACAAAGATGATAACAAAGTTACAAACAGTAAATATATTGTTGAAGTTTTTGGTATAGCAATTTAGAATTCTTAGCCGGATAAAATTTTTTAGGAAAAACCTTTTCTTTTTAGGAGTGGTTTATATTTTTTTCCTTATGGATGCTTTATATTTAAATTTATATATTTATTAAGGTAATTCAAGTAGCCCCAAGGTTTTAAAACCGCCTGTTTTTCTTGTAGCGAGAGCCGGTACTGAATAGTTATCTGGAGAATCGGCGACCTTCCCGACATGTATCGGGACGATCTGACCTTTTGACGAAAACAAAAAAAGGCAGAAAAAAACTCTACCCTTCATTTGTAGCGAGATCGGGAATTGAACCCGAGACCTCATGATTATGAATCATGCGCTCTAACCATCTGAGCTACCTCGCCCTTTATATTTTATTTCAAACATCTGAATAATTTAAGAACCTACTACTTCGCAATTTTTTTTAATAGTACCTTCTTTTTATTGCTTCATTTTGTTTTAGGAGGAATAGCCATCCCGATTTTTATCGGGACTAGTTCGACTTTGAAATTCTGTTTCACTTCTTTCGCAGAATTCTAGTCTCACTGAGTCTGAGTGTCGAGAAAACACAAAACTTTGTTTTGTTTTTTTCTCGAACATCCTCGAAATTATTAATGAATCATAGCTTCACGTAATTTCGGGACTACCTCGAAATTAAAAATGGAATGCAAATATAATACTTAATTTTTTTTAAAAAAATCATTCTTTTTCTGTTTTATAATTCTGTGAAATTATAATAAAAGCAACTTTTATTTCTGGTTTTTGTCTGTTTATTTTGTACATTTATTTTAATTATAAAAACTATAAAAATGAGAAAGAATTTTATTCAATTCATTAGTATTCTTGCTACTTGTTTATTTTTTTTAAATTATTCAAGTTACGGAATTCAAAAACAAAATACTTCTAATGATTCTTACGGTGAATCAGAAAGTATAACTTTAAAAAAGGGGGAAGCAAAGCAGGTTTTTTCAACCATATCTCTTACAGCCGGAAATTTAAAGATTAAAGGAAATGCCGAACAATTAATGGAAGGCGATTTTAAATATCCAAATATTAATTTTATGCCTGAAGTGAATTATAATGAGAATAAGGAGGTTGGAACATTAAGTATTAAATACACAAAACCAAATATTAAGCTAAATGATGAAGAACAAATTGACTGGGATATAATGCTGAACAATGATGTTAATATGGATTTAACAATAAAAATGGGAGCTGGTATTGGCAATTATTTCTTAGGTGGTTTAGATTTGTCGAACCTTGATGTTTCTGTCGGAGCAGGCGATTATTATATTGACCTTCGTAACTCATCAGTACATCAAATGAATTTTACAGCAGGAGCAGGGGAGGCAAATATTGATCTCAGTGGAAAGAGGAAGACTAGCCTTTTTGCTGAGTTTACTTGTGGTTTTGGAGAGCTTACTCTTACCTTGCCTGAAAACATTGGTGTAAGAGTTGAAATTACTGGTTTACTTGGAGAAATTCATGCTCCGGGATTTGATAAATTTAATAATGTTTATAAAAACGAAGTATTTGGCAAAACCGAATATATTGTAGATATAAAAATTACTGCAGCAATGGGTGAAATTAATCTACGAATGGTCGAATAAAAAAACCCCGTCTTTCGACGGGGTAAAATCATCAACTAAAACAATAAATATCGTTCAATTTTTAAAAATGTAAAATATCATAAAACTTACAAAAATGATATTTTTAATTGAACTACCCATTTAAAGCCTGCCGAAATATCGCAATAATTTTTAATAAAAACAAATTTATTTTTAACCCGGATAAATAATTTATTTTTAAATTTAGAAGAATTTTTAAACTTAAATTGCTTAACTAATGATAAAAAGAGAAGAGTTACATTCCGATAATTGCACTATATCCTATTTTCAAAGCAGAGAAGATGGTATTCCCGTTATTCTGATTCATGAAATATTATTGGGCGCTGCTACGTACCATGAGGTATTTAAAGGAGATTTGGCAAAAAAATACAGATTGATTTCATTTGATTTTCCTGGCCATGGGGAATCTTCATACTCTGATAAACCTTTTGAAGACTATTCCTTGCCGGGACTGGTTGGTCTGTTAAAAAAAATAATACGGCATCTTCATGCTGAAAATGCTATATTTGTTGGAAATGGCTTTGGCGGCAATATACTTCTTGAGGCCATAAATGAATTACCCTGGTTAAGAGCAATTTGCATTTTTAATACACCAATATTATCAACTTTAAGTGATGTTATAAATACATATTTTAAACATCCTATTTATGATCAAATGTTTTCAGGCGAGCCATTTAATGAAGAAGCCGGAAAAATTGCCAATTCATTTATTCACAAAAAATATGCTACTCAAGTGGAGGAATTAATTAAAAAAGTAGATTATCGATTTGGGAAGTATTTTGGCAACTGGATAAAATCAGGAGAATTTATTAATTATAAAGAACTTTTAAGATATAATCAGTGGCCTATGGCAATTTTTCATGGATCAGATGATAAAATTGCACCTTATGAAATAATAAACAAAATAAAAATGGAAAACTTATGGAAAAAGAAAGTCCAAACAATACCCTATTCTATGCATTTACCTCAATTGGAAAACTCAAATGTGTTTTCTGATTTATTAGGAGAATTTATTTTTGAAATAACGGGGGTGTAATATTATGTTTTTCATTTTAGACTTAGGAAAGTATAGTTTTTATTTTGAAAATACTCCAACGCCCTTGGCAAAGCATATAAAACATTTTCTCTCATTTTATTTGAATCATGGAATAAAATAATTGATCCGGGTTTTGAGTTTTTTAGTACAATATCCAGGCATTCTTTTTTTGTAATATTTTTTGAATAGTCAAGACTTAAAACACTCCAAAAAACAACTTTGTATTTTTCTTTCAATGCTTTATATTGCCTTATTTTAAGGCGGCCATATGGAGGCCGGAATAAATTTGATTGAATATATCTTGAAGCTAGTTCAACATTATTTAAATAATCATTTATTTTTGTGCGCCAGCCTTTTAGATGATTAAAAGTATGATTGCCTGTTTTATGGCCATCTTTAATAACAAGATTATAAGTATCTGGATATTTCTGGACATTTTCTCCTACGCAAAAAAAGGTAGCTTTTGCATTAAATTGCTTTAAGATATTTAATATTTCAGGCGTTAACTCCGGATTTGGGCCATCATCGAAAGTAATATATAATTCTTTATTTGGAGTTACTATATTCCATATAGCATCGGAATATACCGACTTAACAAAACCGGGTATTTCCATTATTTATATACCTACAATATTTGAGTACTTCATTATCTTTTCCTGTAAATAGGATTCGAGTTCATTTGGTATGTCGGGCAATTGATTATTTTTAGCAAACCTTAACATTTCCTGGATGATATGAAATGAGAGCCTTACTTCATAATCAATAGTATTCAGTTTGTCTTTATCCAAAGACAGATAAAAATCAATTTCTTCCTGTTTCATTTTTGTGAAATCAATTGAAATTTCAGTAGCCTTATCTGTCATACCGGCTTTATACATTACATCAATTAAAGGCATTATAAAATAATTGTAAGGAACTAAATTATTTGGCATTAATTCGAGGCATTTATTAATTACCTGGATACAGGAATCTTTTTTACCCTCATTAAGAAGTTCTTCTGCCAGCCGGGCGAAAGTGCTGCGGTAATTTGAAAACATTTTTAAAGTATTATCATCTAAAAAAATATTTTCGTTTTCAATTCCTCCCCATTTAAATTTATTCATGACATTATCAAACATAATATCGGTATCAATTCTTCCTATTTCACCCCTGTTAAATGCGCCTTTTATCGGCACTATTCTGTATGTCAAACCTTCAAGTTGAAAATATGGCTGTAAATTCATATAATTATCACTCGAAACCGTTATTGCATAATATATAGGCCTTTCCCAGTCATTATTTGCTAATAAATCAATGATCATTAACCGGTTTTTTAACACATAACTATCACCTATTTCCCATTTCATAGTATCAACAATTAATGATTCAATATTGGATTTAACAGTATTGGTTTTAAGAATTCTTTCCTTATTAACAGGAAGAGCTAAACGGTTAGTAGGAAAATAGTTAGTCATTTTATTATATTGAAACGGAGATGCAGTTTTGTATTTATCTTCATCTTTTTTAACAAAATCCATGATCCTTCTAATATCAACGCTTTTTTTAATTTGGTTGTATATTGGTAAAACATCTCGTGTGCCACGAATATATTGTTTGTCTGTAAGTGAAAAAGGTACAGGGTCTGCTTCATATGCTTTTCGGGAAAGTTGTTCAATATACCAGTCAGCAGTCAGATAACTCAGGTTAACAACTCGTATATCAGTTCGAATTCCCTCTACTTCTTGTACATACCAAAGGGGAAATGTATCGTTATCGCCATTTGTAAAAAGAATAGCATTCGGAGCACAGGAATTTAGATAATTTGAGGCAAAATCTCGGGCAGTGTAACGTCCTGAACGATCATGATCGTCCCAATTTTCTTTTGCCATCAAGTATGGGACAAATAAAAAACTCAAAAGAATAGCGATGCTTGCACTAATTCCTTCCGAAAGTTTAGTTTTTAAAGCTGATGCTATTCCTGCCACACCCATTCCAATCCAGATTGCATAAGCATAGAATGACCCGGCGTAGGCGTAGTCACGTTCCCTTGGTTGATTTGGATTTTGGTTCAGGTAAACAACAATAGCAATTCCGGTTAAAACAAATAAAAGGGCAATAACTGTAAAACTTTTTTTATCTTTTACAAACTGATAAGCAATTCCTATTAATCCTAATAGAAAAGGTAGCATATAATAAGTATTTCTGGATTTATTTTTTGCCAGTTCTGAAGGCAATTTTGACTGGTCTCCCAAACGGGGGTTATCAATAAAAGGTATCCCGCTAATCCAGTTTCCATGTATTACATTGCCAAATCCCTGAATATCGTTTTGGCGCCCTGAAAAATTCCACATGAAATAACGAAAATACATAAAACCTAATTGATAACTAAAGAAAAACCGCAGGTTTTCACCAAATGTAGGCACCTGTCTGATTTCCTGTTTTCCCTGGTAATTAGAAACTCTTACAGGTTTTCCCTTTATTTTTCCCCATTTTTTATATACTTCAACATGGTCAGTTTGTTCGCTAAACATCCGGGGAAATAATGTTGTAAAACGCTCATCGTATTTATAGTCTGTTGAGTAATCAATAATTTCATATTTTCCGTTTATTTTAGCATAAAACGGATAAGTGTTTTTTCTGTCAACCAATGGAGCATTATAATATTTACCTTTAAATAATGGCCTGTCACCATATTGTTCGCGGTTTAAATAGTATAAAAGTGAAAAAAGATTATCTGGGTTGTTTTGGTCCATCGGTGGTTCGGCTAATGACCTGATCATTATGGTCGCATAGGATGAGTATCCAATTATAATAACAGTGAGTGAGAGAATAATAGTATTAAGTATGACTTTTCCTTTTTTATGTGTATAGTGAATTCCCCAGGCAAGTAAACCTGTTATAGCAGCAATGTAAAATAATAAACCTGAATGGTACGGTAGTTTAAAAGAATTAACAAAAAGTAGTTCAAACAAGGATGCTACTTTTATAACTCCGGGGATTATTCCCCACATGATAACAGCTAATAAAATTATTGAAATTAAAGTAGCCCCAATAATTCCTTTTCGCGATGGTTTATATTTTTTAAAATAATATACAAAAACAATTGCCGGAATAGCTAATAAATTTAACAGATGAATTCCTATTGAAATTCCAATTAAGTAAGAAATAAATATTAACCATCGGTTTGCAAACTTTTTATCAGATTCATTTTCCCATTTTAATATAGCCCAAAAGACAAAAGCCGTAAAAAGGGATGATGTAGCGTAAACTTCTCCTTCAACAGCCGAAAACCAAAATGTATCGGAAAAAGTATAAGCCATTGCACCAACAAATGCACTTCCAATAATAAGAATAACTTTAGAGTTGGAAATTGATGATTCATTTCTAATTATTATTTTATATAACAAATGGGTTATTGTCCAGAATAAAAACAAAATAGTAAAAGCGCTGGCTAATGCTGATAAGGCATTTATCGCAACAGAAACGTTTTCGACATTTTCCCCTGCGAAGAGGGTGAAAAACCTTCCGAGTATCATAAAAAAAGGAGCTCCGGGAGGATGACCTACTTCAAGTTTAAATGCAGCAGAAATAAATTCTCCGCAATCCCAAAAGCTTACTGTTGACTCTAAAGTTATTAAATAAACAACAGATGCAATTGCAAATGAGATCCAACCGGTAATGGTATTTACTTTTTTATAATTCATGATAAAAAGATTATTTTATAAATCCGTCTGCAAAATACAAATTGAATTTATTTTCCGGATTATACTTTTCATTAAAAAATGCTAAATATTAAAAATTACAAAAATTTATAAGTAATCAGTACTTGCTGACTGGTGTTTATCTCATCAGCAGCAAAATGAATACCTAATACTGCACGGGAAGAAATACGATTTGAACTAAAAGGAATGATAATTATATCAAGTCTGCCATATTTGCCTCCTGAATAAAACATATCACCATATGCCAAATGCTGTTTATCACCAGAATAATATAATCCATTTATTCCAAATCGTTTATAGAGTGTTTCAAATCTCATCATACCCCCCCTGGCATAACCATAAGGATTAGGCCGGTATCGGTCGTATGAATATGCTAAACCAATGTCAATTAATAATTTGTTAAGGACTTGTTTTTCTGAGAGATCAACTCCAATAAATGTAGCGCCTCCGCCATTGTCGCGTATATGGTCACCTGGCGGCGGATTGTGTACACCGGCCCTGTGGTACATATATAAATATTCTTCAATATATACCAAACCCGGTTTAAATTTTCCAGAGATACCGGCCAGAAATGTTTCCCTGACCTCATTGGTCTGGCGGCTTGTCCAGTCAATCCATACGTTAATATACCCCAATTTACCGGTAATCTGCCCAAGTCCTCCTTCAATGTTTGGACGGTAGTACTGAAGGCTATCGGTTAATAATATTAAAGGATAAAAAAGAAGGTTTTTCCTTGGGAATGATCCCATGTAATAATCAACATTGTTTTTATGATAATGGTAATAAATATCTAGTACAGGTTTATAGGCAAAAACATTATGGCCGCATTCATACATATAGTTAAAGCCTAATACTGCAGAATTTACAGAATCTTCATTAAAAAACTCTGCATTCAGATCAACCCTTGCTCCAAGAATAGTCTGTGGTATGGCATACTGGCTGAAATATTCACGATTATCTGCAATATTATCTAATGTGCCATGAAACTCTGGCTTTTGAGAGAAACAGGAGATGTAAAGAGAATTTATAATCAACAATAAAAAAATACCACTTTTCCTTAATTTCATAATTTTTTAAATAAAAAGACAATAGTAATTTATATCTTAGCCAAAATAAATAAAATTGTGCAATATATTGAAGCGTATTCAAAAGGAATATTTGTTTTTTTTATTGGGATGGTTAATTATTAATATCATTCAGTCTTTTTATACCCAATTACATACCGATGAAGCTTATTACTGGGTGTTTTCGGAAAACCTGAACTGGGGTTATTTTGATCATCCGCCAATGGTAGCAGTATTAATTAAATTAGGGCATTTAATATTTAAAAATGAATTAGGTGTCCGGCTTTTTCATATCTTACTTTCCACTTCAACTTTAGCCATAATTATTTCATTTATTGATGATAAGAAAAATAGGTATTTTATTATGCTTTTTATCTCTTCATTCTTATTAATACATACACACATAGCCGGATTTTTTGCTCTTCCTGACACTCCTTTATTATTTTTCACTTCCTTGTTTTTTTTAGTCTATAAGGATTATTTAAATAATGATTCAATTAGAAATATCCTATTGCTTGGAATTATTATTGCTGCTATGATTTACAGTAAGTATCATGCAATTTTAATAGTTGGTTTTACTATTTTATCACATCACAAGTTGCTTACAAAAAAGAGCTTTTGGATGATTGCTATAATTGTAATTATTTTATTAATACCACATGTTTACTGGCAATACAGGAATGATTTTCCATCCTTGTCTTTTCATATTTTCGGGAGGTCAAATGATTTTATGAAGCTAATGAATTTTCCAAATTATATTTTTAGCCAGTTATTTATTCCCGGGATTCTTACCGGGCCTATTGTTATTTACTTGGCGATAGCACATAAACCTGAAAATAGTTTTGAAAAAACCTTACGATATAATTTAATAGGGTTTTATATTTTCTTTTTTTTCATGTGTTTTAAAGATTGGGTTGAAGCACATTGGTTAGCCGCAGCATTCATACCTTTAATAATTCTTTCATATAAAGAAATAATAATTAGGCACAGGTTAAAAAAATGGTTTTTTTGGTTGGCGTTGCCTTCCTTACTTTTAATTATTACGGCTAGAATAGTATTAATAAGTGATACAATAGGAAATAAATTTGCTTTTACTAAAAGCTATCATAACTGGAAAAAGGCTGCAAATGAAATCTCAGATGTAGCTGCTGGCCGGACTGTTGTTGTCGAAAATTCATATCAGGTTGCATCAATGTATTCGTTTTATGGCGCAAAACAAGTGGTTCCTACATTACGTTCGGCGGGTTACAGGTATTCACAATTTGATCTTTATAAAACAGGAGTTAACTATATTGGTAAGGATGTTTTACTTGTAAGTAGTTACTTAAAAAATGAAGAATGTTTTAAATCAGAAAGTATTAAAGGCTTAAAATATAAAAGGATTAATAATTATATGACTTTTGAACATATTTCAATAGAAGTAGACAAAGAAATTTATGGACAAGCTGATGACTCAGTATTTATTTCAATTATGCTAACAAATAATTATTCAGACACTTTATATTTTAATGAAAATTTACACATGCTTCCTGAACTGGGTTACAGGATTTATAGCAGGCGGGATCAGTTTACAAAATATTTTTCAATTGAAGGATTTTCAGATCTGATATTTGCCCCCGGCGAGAAGAAAAATTTCAGACTTTCATTTGTTTTACCTCATGAAAAGGGTAATTATAAGGGATATTGTTTTATACTTTTTAGCGGCAGATATCGTGGACAGGCAAGTAATAAATTTAAAATTAGAGTAACAGAGTGAAGTTTAGTGAAACTGTTTATTTAAATAATTTAATGAATAGACTTTATAAAAAAGCAAACAAGTAATTAATGTAAAAATATTTTATAAATAT
>JAFGQQ010000334.1 GCA_016935595.1 Bacteroidales bacterium | reverse complement strand
TCTCCTTTATTATATGCAGAAGTATCTATAAATGAATTTGGTGATATGGGTGCATTATCAATATATTGGCTTATTGTGCGTGGACCAATATAGTCATACCTGGAGTACCTCAGACCTGCATTTATAGAGATATTGTTATTTATTTCATATACATCATTTATATAGATGGCATTTTCAAAAGCTTGTTCTTTCATCAAAATTTCGCGAGGGATTAAGGATGAGTCGTTTAACGGACTTTGGTTCCCGGGTTTAATTAAATAGTAAATTGATTGAATACCTGCATCAAAGGTGTTTTTAGCTATACCTGAATAAGTTAAATTATATTTAATAGATGAATATTGTATTTGTGATTTAATTCTTTTTTCTTCATATTCAGGTTTTAAATCATCTTTTGTAACATTATACTGACTTGCTGATGCCAGGAAATTGAATCCGAGATTTGAATTAAAAAAATGCGCCCAATTGAATGATAACAGTCTATTTTCATATTCATAAGCTATATCGGATGCATATTTAAATTTATCATAACTATTGTAACCAAATAATGCAAACCGGTTGTTTTTAATATTTAAATTCAATAATCCATTTAAATCATAAAAAGAAGCTGAGCTGTTTTGAAGATAGTAATCGGGGATTCTTGTTAGCAGGTAGTCCGAATAACTTGTTCTTCCACCTATTTTAAATGTTAATTTACTTGCCTGCCGACCAGGCAGGTTTTTGTAAATCGGACCTTCAATCATTAAACGACTATTATATAATCCAATCCCGCCTTTGCTGCCTAACTTTTTGCTATTATTATCTTTAATCTGAATATCCATAACGGAAGACACCCGTTCTCCATATCCGGCAGGGATATGACCTTTATAAAGAGTAAGATAATTAACAGCATCGGGATTGATTACTGACAGAAGTCCGAAAACATGGGAAGTATTAAAAACAGGCGCACCTTCAATTAAATATAGATTCTGATCTTCACCACCACCCCTGACATTAATTCCTGATCCAAATTCACCAACTGACTTCACTCCAGGCATCATGGTCAGGCTTTTTAATACATCTTTATCACCGGTTATTGAAGGTAACTGTTTTATACTTCTTGCATCCAGTTCAACAATACTCATCTGGCTGCTACGAACATTTTTATCAGCCCTTTGGGCATAAATTGCGATTTCGTCAATTTTTAAGGATTCCTCGAAAAGATCAATATCTAAATTTCCACTACTTATAATTTTAACCTTATACACCGATTTTTCATAGCCAATACTCGAAATGATCAGCGTATAAATTCCTGGTTTTAAGATTAATGAATATTCGCCCTTTAAATTAGTAATTCCACCCTGGGTAGTATTCTCAATTTGAATTGTAGCGCCAATTAAAGATTCTCTTGTTTTTCCGTCTTTTACATAACCCTTTAATTCAACTTCCTTATATTTGCCTGCTTCATTCGGATCTCCTATCACTATCATACTTAAATCTGCCATCTCCTCACTTAAGTCAATCATGTCTCCTACAATAAAAGCCACTTCTTCTTTTGGTAGAAAAATTATCATATTATTCTGAATTACCTGAAATATATAAGCTTTTCCTTCAATTGCTTTACTTAGGACAACATTTAATGGTAAGTTACTGTAATTAAGAGAAATTATTTCATTTGTAAACCATTCCTCTTTGAAGTAAAAATATACAGGTAATTCTTTTTCTAGCTCATTTAAAAAACTTGTTAATGTAATATTTGAGTAAGACCCTGATATTCTTAAAGTATCAATGTTTTGCGGATAAATGAAAAAATATAAAAAACTAAATAAAAATATTATGATTAATTTATTCATTCTGAATTTTTCAAAAGCTTTGCTTAATAATTGTTTTATTGTATTTTAACTTTTTGTATTGTAAAATTATTTATATTCATTTTTATATTATTTATGTATGGCGAAAAAATATAACTTACCCCCTAAATAAAAAAATTAATTTTTATTTTCTTTCGAAATGAATTTAAGGTTACTAATCGTATTTTAATAATTTAAATCTTTAAGAATTTATTGTTTTTTTAACAAAGCCAAAGAGACTTCTTTGCTAAGTTGTTAAAAGTACTAAAATATATTTGGCGCACAAATGTATAAAAAATATAGGTTAAATTTGTTTCTTTTAAATCAATAATATACTTTGTATTTCATGCCTATATTTTAATATCACTTTTTTTATATTTATTTTTATTTTAGCAAATGCATATTAGAGATTTTAAAAATTTATAAAATGAGCAGAACAATTATATTATTTATCGTAATAATTTTTAGTGTTAACAACATTTTTTCACAAACAAATGACACTTTAACCGACGAAGCTATTTTGAAATTATATGAAAAATTAAGAGTAGCGGATGTTTCAGATGGAATGGATATGGCCGGATTACGTGATGTTGGTTTAATGGGACAGGAGATAGAGGCGCTTTGGAAAGATATTAATGATTTCAGTCATGTTTTCAGGGGAATTGCAGTCACCGCAAGGTATGTGCCAACTAACAGAATAATTAAAAATCCTATGAATGAAGAAGAATTTAAAAAGTGGGAAGGGGAGTGGTATACAAATATTTCATCAGAACCATTTGTTGATTATTTAAAAGAGGGTTCGGTTATCGTGCTGGATGTTCAGGGAGATGGCGATTGCGGATCGGTTGGGTCGTGTAATTCATTATTCTGGATTAGCAAAGGAGCTGTCGGAATTGTTTCAAACGGAGGTATACGTGATAGCGATGAAATTATTAAACAAAAAAACCCGGTATATTTAGATATGATGAATAGAGGCAGAGGTATCAGACCTGGAAGAAACGAGATTGAATCAGTAAATAAACCAGTTACTATTGGTGGTGTTCTAGTAAGGCAAGGCGATGTAATTGTGGCAGATGGCGACGGAGTTATTGTTGTGCCGCGTGAATATGCTGTTGAGGTTGCTTCACATGCTCAAAAAATACTTGATAGCGATAAAAGTGCCAGAAAAAATTTATATAAAGAACTGGGAAGGCCACTGGATCAAACTGTGGAATAGGTTTAGAGAAGTTTTTTCAATTTTAAGGAAATATTAAAATTCATTAAGCTTTTTAGTAATTTTTGCTTTTATCTGTTCATATGAGGGTGGATAATTAGTAAATATATTTTCTCCGTTTATATAAAGCCTCCAGTCGAATCCGTATTTTTTCTTATTTTCATTTTTATTCATATCAATTTCTTCGAAAACAACTTTATTTCCAAACTCGCTGGCTGCCTTTTTAGCTGCATAATATATTGAATTCTCGGAAGAACATTGACCGCTTTTAAATGCCGTAACTTTCACTTTTCCCGGTATCAGTTCTTGTTTAAATTTACCTTTTCTCCATTTTGGTTGAATGGCATTTTTATTAAAAGCTTTCCAAAGAAGTACAAACCATTTATACTGGTCAGCTTTTTCATAACCCTGTTTTTCAAACCAGGGGGCATTCATCCAGATTGGCTCAGATAAACCCCAAACTGCTAGTCCATTCATATTCATTTTTATTACATCTTCTTCTGCAGCTTTTAGAAGTTCTTTTCCAATACCTTTTCCTTGTTTGTTTCCCATTTCTTTTATTTCATATCCATGTACCCAAATGCAATTAACGAAATATAGATAGTCGCCTTCTGCATAAGAATATTCTATTGGCATATATTCAATCATACCCGTAATTTCATT
>JAFGQQ010000333.1 GCA_016935595.1 Bacteroidales bacterium | reverse complement strand
TGAACTGAAGACTATGAACTAAGACTTTTTAAATAGTAATAAATTTGACTATTATAAAATTACTAATATGGAAATAATTAAATACCCCGATAAAAAAGTATGGGAAACGCTGTTAAAGCGCCCATTATTTGAAACTGCTTCGCTTGAAGAGAAAGTAAAAGCTGTTTTGGCCGATGTTAAAAGTAATGGGGATGCTGCTTTAAAAAAGTATACAAAAATGTTTGATAAAGTCGAATTAACCAGTTTTGAGGTTTCATCGCTTGAAATGGATACCGCCGGAAATAATATCGACAGCAATCTGAAAATAGCTATAAATATTGCAAAAGAAAACATCGAGACTTTTCACAGCGCCCAGCAAAATAAAATTCAGGTTATTGAAACAACAAAAGGGGTAAAATGCTGGCAAAAATCTGTCCCTGTTGAAAAAGTCGGTTTATATATACCTGGTGGCACAGCGCCATTATTTTCGAGTGTGCTTATGCTGGGTATTCCTGCAATTATTGCCGGTTGTAAAGAAATTGTGCTATGTACGCCCCCGAATGAAACAGGAAATATCAACCCGATAATATTATACACAGCTAAACTGGTGGGTATTACAAAAGTTTTTAAAGTCGGTGGCAGCCAGGCTATTGCAGCAATGGCTTATGGTACCGAAACAATCCCGAAAGTATATAAAATATTTGGGCCCGGGAACCAGTATGTTACTGTTGCAAAAAAATTGGTTAATATTGACGATGTAGCCATTGATATGCCTGCCGGGCCTTCTGAAGTAGCAATTATGGCCGATTATTCATCAAATCCTAAATTTCTTGCTGCCGATTTATTATCACAGGCTGAACATGGAAGTGATAGCCAGGTTATATTAATTACAACCGATGAATTTTTAATTGGTAAAATTCAGAAGGAACTAGAGTATCAATTAGAACAAATACCCAGGAAACAATTTGCTGTTCAGTCTTTAAAAAATAGCAAAATTATTCTTGTGAACACTGATAATGAAATGATTGACATAATAAACGAATATGCCCCTGAGCACCTTATTATTTCAACTTCAAGATATAGGGAACATGCCGAAAAAATAGTAAATGCCGGGTCAGTGTTCTTAGGCAACTATACTCCTGAAAGTGCTGGCGATTATGCATCCGGAACAAATCATACCTTGCCTACCAATGGATTGGCAAGGGTTTATAACGGAACTAACCTGGATGATTATGTGAAAAAAATAACCTTCCAGGAAATCTCTGAGGAAGGCATTGTAAATTTAGGGCCTGTTATTGAAAAAATGGCTGAGGCCGAACAATTAACAGCTCACAAAAATGCTGTAACTATAAGATTACAAAATATACTTGATATTGAAGAACAAAAGTTATATCCATTTATTAGTTAATGTAAAATGTTTAATTTAAATAGTTTAGTCCGCGATAACATTAAACAACTTGTCCCATATTCCTCTGCAAGGAACGAATTCAGGGGTAAAGATGCTGTTTTTTTAGATGCAAATGAAAATCCTTTCAATTTTCCTTTTAATCGTTATCCTGATCCGCTTCAGGTTGAATTAAAGAAGGAAATTGCAAAAGTAAAAGGTGTTAATGCCGAACAAATATTTCTTGGAAACGGGAGCGATGAGGCAATTGACCTTGCTTTTCGGATTTTTTGTAACCCTGCAGTTGATAACATAATAACTATTGATCCAACCTACGACATGTACAGGGTTTGTGCAAGGATTAATGATATTAGTGTTAAACAAATAAAATTGCTGGATAAATTCGTGCTTCCTGTAAATTCTATAATAGAAAGTATTAACAGCAATACAAAACTAATTTTTATTTGCTCCCCAAACAATCCTACTTCCAATTGTTTCAGTAAAAAAGATATTGAACAGGTTATTAATGCTTTTAATGGAATTGTTGTTTTGGATGAAGCTTATATTGACTTTGCTCCCGGTAAATCATTATTGCCTGAGTTAAAAAATTTTCCGAACCTTATTGTTTTACAAACCTTTAGTAAAGCCTGGGGAATGGCAGGAGTGAGGCTTGGAATGGCTTTTGCTTCTGAGGAAATTATCCAGCTTTTTAGCAAAGTAAAATATCCATACAATATCAATGCTTTAACTATTGAGACTGCATTAAAGAGAATTAAAGATGTTAACCAGAAGGACCAATGGGTTGAAAAATTGCTCAATGAGCGGGAGAACCTTCGTATTGCATTAAAATCATTGAATATTGTTGAAAAAGTATTGCCATCGGATTCGAATTTTTTAATGGCGAAGTTTGTTGAACCTTCTAAAATATTTAATTATTTAAAAGAAAAAAAAATAATTATCCGTGATCGTTCAAAAGTGGCTTTATGCGAAGGTTGTTTAAGGATTACTGTTGGCACGCAGTCTGAAAATTTATTATTGATTAATGCATTAAAAGAATATCAAAATAATACAAATGAGTAGAAAAGTTTTATTTATTGACAGGGATGGAACGCTTATAAAAGAACCTCCCGATGAACAGGTTGATTCTTTTGAAAAGCTGGAATTCTGCCCGAAAGTGATTAAAAATTTAATTCAAATTAAAACCAACCTTGATTTTGAACTCGTTATGGTAACAAATCAGGATGGTATGGGTACTCCTTCATTTCCGGAAGACAAGTTCTGGCCTGTTCAGAATTTTGTTTTAGGCGTATTTAAAAATGAAGGTGTGGAATTTGATGAAATTCTGATTGACCGTTCTTTTCCATCCGATAATTTGTCTACACGAAAACCCGGTATTGGTTTATTAACCAAATATTTTAAAGAAGATTATAACCTTACTAATTCATATGTAATTGGCGACAGGCTGACTGATGTAGAACTGGCTAAGAATGCTGGGGCAAAAGCTATTCTGTTGAATAAAAATATCACCGTTCCGGATACGTTGAAAGAGTATTGTAAATTAATAACTGATAACTGGGATGAAATATACGAATTTTTAAGGTTTGGTGAACGGACTGCCAAAGTGAACAGAATAACAAAAGAAACAGAAATATTTGTTACTATTGATCTTGATGGAACAGGAAAATCTGATATTTCAACCGGATTAGGTTTCTTCGATCACATGCTTGAACAAATTGCCAAACATTCGGTTTCTGATTTAACAATTAAAGTTAAGGGTGATTTAAAGGTTGATGAACACCATACGATTGAAGATACGGCCCTTGCCCTTGGAGAAGCTGTTTATAATGCACTTGGCAGTAAGCGGGGAATTGAACGTTATGGATTTGTTTTACCTATGGATGAATCTATTGCTGAAGTAGCCCTGGATTTTGGAGGTCGAAACTGGCTGGTTTGGAAGACGGATTTTAAACGTGAGAAAATTGGCGAAATGCCTACAGAAATGTTTATACATTTTTTTAAATCGTTTACCGATACTGCTAAATGCAATCTTTACATTAAAGCCGAAGGCGAAAACGAACATCATAAAATTGAAGCTGTTTTTAAAGCTTTTGCAAAAGCTATTAAAAATGCCAAAAACCGAAATGTATTAAATTATGAACTGCCATCAACAAAAGGGGTTATATAATCATTCATACCTGTATTAATGCAATGGAAAATAATAATAAAAAGACAGCAATTATTTTAATGTATTGTCCCGATCGACAGGGAATTGTTGCTAAAGTTACTGAATTTATTGATAATAACCGTGGTAATGTTATTTATCTCGAACAGCATACGGATAAAGAAGAAAATATATTTTTTATGCGGATTGAATGGGAACTTGAGAATTTTTTGATACCAAGTGATAAAATTTTTGATTTTTTTGGTACGCAAATAGCAAAGAAATTTGAAATGAAATGGAATTTGTATTTTAACGACCATATCCCTAAAATGGCTATTTTTGTTTCTAAAATGTCACATTGCCTGTTTGATATTTTATCAAGATATCAGGCTGGGGAATGGATGGTTGAAATACCTTTTATTATTAGTAACCATGAAGATTTAAAACCTGTTGCCGGGCGATTTGATATACCCTTTTATGTTTTTCCTGTAACTAAACAAAATAAAGCCGATCAGGAAAAGGCACAGATTGAATTGCTGAAATCGTACCATGTAAATTTTATTGTTTTAGCAAGGTATATGCAAATTATATCCGGAAAATTTATTAAAGAGTTTCCGAATAAAATAATCAATATACACCATTCTTTTTTGCCTGCTTTTCCGGGTGCAAAACCATATCATTCGGCCTATCAGAGAGGGGTGAAAATAATTGGGGCTACCAGCCATTATGTTACAGAGGAACTTGATGCCGGGCCAATTATTGAACAAGATGTTACAAGAATTAGTCATACAGATTCAATAAATAATTTAGTAAGAAAAGGCAGGGATTTAGAAAAAATTGTACTTTCGCGCGCGGTTTATTCTCATATTCAGCGAAAAACTTTAGTTTATAATAACCGGACTGTAGTTTTTAGCTAATATTTAAATGAAAAGCTGAAAAATTAAACTTTTTATATTCTCAAATGATTTTTCATAAATGAAAGTAGTAATAATTAAATATAATGCTGGAAATATTATGTCGGTTGAATTTGCTTTACGACGAATGGGTATTCAACCTGTATTATCAAATAAACCTGAAGATATATACTCTGCCGATAGAGTAATTTTTCCAGGTGTGGGAGAAGCAAGTACTACTATGAAATATTTAAAAAAGCATAAACTCGATTTGCTTATTAAGGATTTAAAACAACCTGTTTTAGGAATTTGTTTGGGGATGCAGCTCATGTGTGCATGGTCGGAAGAAAATAATACCAAATGTATTGGGATTTTTAATGACCTGGTTAAAAAATTTGAACCTGTCAGGCCCGAAAACAATGAAACGGGTAACTGGATAAAAGTGCCCCAGATGGGATGGAATAACCTGCATGAAGTCAGAAGTAAACTTTTTGATAATTCAATCGAAAATCAATATGTTTATTTTGTACATAGTTATTATGTCCCACTTTCTGAAAACACTATTGCTAAAACTGATTATATTTTAAAATATAGCGCCGCTTTGCAAAAAAATAATTTTTACGCCACTCAGTTTCATCCTGAGAAAAGCGGTATTGTTGGAGAAAAAATATTAAAAAACTTTATTGAAAAATGTTAGATATTATACTTGCAATTGATATTATTGAAGGTCAGGCAGTAAGGCTTCATAAAGGGGATTATACCCGAAAAACGGTTTATGATAAAAATCCTGTTGAAGTTGCAAAACGTTTTGAGGATGCCGGAATTAAAAGGTTACATTTGGTTGATCTGGAGGGAGCAAAAGCAAAACGTGTAATAAACCTGAAAGTGCTTGAAAATATTGCATCAAAAACTAACTTGAAAATAGATTTTGGGGGCGGAATTAAATCCAATGAAGATATTGAGCAGGTTTATTGTGCCGGGGCTTATTTTGCAAATGTCGGGAGTGTTGCCGTAACCGAACCCGATTTATTTCAGCACTGGCTAAATAAATACGGTGCAGAGCGGATAATACTTGGAGCTGATGTGGCTGCCGGGATGAAAATTGCTATTAAGGGTTGGACAAATGTGACTGAGATTAACCTGGATGATTTTATTATTGAATACCAAAAAAAGGATATAAAATATATTATTTGCACCGACATTACCAGGGACGGAACACTTGAAGGAGCTTCAGTGAACCTTTATAAACATCTGATTTCGAAGTTCCCTGAATTGAAGTTTATATCAAGTGGGGGGGTATCGGGTATTTCTGATATTGAAATTCTAAGTAAAATAGGAGTTTCTGGAATAATTATTGGAAAAGCATATTATGAAGGAATTGTAACCCTTAAAGAATTGAAAAAATATGTTTAATATTTTAATTAGTAATGAATGTTAGCAAAAAGAATCATACCTTGCTTAGATGTAAAAGATGGATATACTGTAAAAGGTGTAAATTTCGTAAATATTAAAAATGTTGGTGATCCGGTTGAGTTAGGAAAACTTTATGCCGAGCAGGGCGCTGATGAATTAGTTTATTTAGATATAACAGCATCTCATGAAAAAAGAAAAACATTTGCGGAATTAGTTCGCCGTATTGCTCAAAATTTGAATATCCCTTTTACAGTTGGCGGTGGTATAAGCGAGCTGAAAGATGCTGAGATACTCCTTGCTGCTGGTGCAGACAAAATTTCAATTAATTCATCAGCTGTAAAAAATCCAAAGTTAATTGATGATATTTCGCTGAACTTTGGAAACCAGTTTTGCGTTGTAGCAATTGATGCAAAACATATACAAAATGATGACTGGACTGTTTATGTAAATGGTGGAAGAATTCCGACTGAAAAAAAGTTATATGCATGGGCTAAAGAAGCCGAAGAAAGAGGGGCGGGGGAGATACTTTTTACATCTATGGACCATGACGGTACAAAAAATGGTTTTGCATGTGATGCCCTGGCTAAATTATCCGATATGTTGTCAATTCCGGTAATTGCTTCGGGTGGCGCAGGAACTATGGAGCATTTTGCCGAAGTGTTTTCAATTGGCAAAGCTGATGCCGGACTGGCTGCCAGTATTTTTCATTTTAAAGAAATTGCAATTCCTGAATTAAAGTCATATTTAATTGAAAAAGGAATTGAAATGAGAAAATGAAATATTATTTAAATGTATATTGGATAATTTATAATAAAGATAAGTTTTAAAAATTTTAGTATCTAAATATTTAATACAATAAATCAATCATTGTCCACCGAAGCATTGCGAAAGTGAAAATCAATAAATCAATAGTTCAATAAATAAATAGTATGGGAAAAAATAAAAATAAATGTGAATTTTTAATTACACTACAAGATATAATTGAACAACGGAAAAAAGATCTTCCAAAAGATTCATATACCACTAAATTATTTAAAAAAGGAATCAATAAAATTGCCCAAAAAGTTGGTGAAGAGGCTGTTGAGTTAGTTATTGAAGCCAAAGACAATAACGATGAACTATTCTTAAATGAAGCTGCTGATTTACTTTATCATTTAGAAGTGCTGTTGGCTGTGAAAGGTTTAAGGATTGAAGACGTTATTGAAATCCTAAAAAACAGGCATAAATAAGAAATATTCGATGTTTTAAGGGTAAAGACCAGGAATGGGAAAGCCCTCGACAGAGTCAATCCAGACCTTCTGGATGCCTGCTTTCGCACGCATGTTTATAAGGGAAAAATGTCTGCTTTCTTTTTTCCATTCCGGCCGTAGAGCCGGAATCCAG
>JAFGQQ010000332.1 GCA_016935595.1 Bacteroidales bacterium | reverse complement strand
TTTATCGATTACCGCTATGTCTATTTAAATGGCGGCATCAATTTTAAGACTACCGGTTTATCGGTACGTTGTATCAGGGATTAAGTGTTCACAGAAGCTGATAAGGGGTACAAAAGCATAGTGCATTAGAAAACTGAAGTAGTGTGTTTAAAAAAAGAAGGATGATGAATAATGTATTATATATAATGAAGAATTAAAGAAAAGGAAGTTTATTTGGTTCGTTTGACCATTTTATCTATTTGATAATTTTATGAACCGGATTTTAAGGGTTAGAAGACATGTAGATTTTAAACAGAGATAACATTGCTGTTGGCTTTTGTATTATCGTATTATTTTAATGGTGTTTTCATTGTTTATTATCCCTTATTAAATTTTCCAATATTATATTGGAAATACTGTTTACTAATCTATTGGCTTTTATTATAATATAAATTCATTAAACTTTGGAAAAGTTCTTATTTCTCACTTCTGTCCTAACTGTAGAGAAGCTATAGCATAGCATAGTAAAGCTTTAGCGGAATGCGAAGTAGGCGTTTTTTGAAATTTAAGATTTTTTGGAGTCCTCTTTAAAATTTATATGAAATTTTAAGCTTGACAGAATACCAGAGGTGTGCCCCATTCCTAAAATATATCTAATTTTAAAATCCAAAATTAATTCCACCTATAAATGTAAAAATATCTCTCTGAAATATTTCTGGTGTATATAAATTTAAATAATATTGTGCAGTCTGGTTATCCACATCAAATCCCTGTATATTGCTTTTCATTAATTGTATAAATACATAGCAGTTATTCAAAAACTCGTAATCTGCATTTAAAGAAATGCTTTCATTTTTCCAGGTTATATCCTTTAGTAAGGGATATTCATCTGCCCTGATTTGCTGATTGAATATATATTGATACTCATTTCCATGTTTTGCATTTAGATAATATATTCTACATTTCATCCTGCTTACTGGTTTAATTAAGAGTTCAACATATATTTCTTCTGAATTATCCCTTAAATAATGACCTAAATTATATTGGTTCGATTCGAAAGTAAGAGTAGGTACACGGTGCTTATAAGCAATGGGATTTGAGTGTGTATATTCACCTGTCAGGGCTATATTTTTTACAGGCCAGTTTGTAAGTCTTGAACCAATTTTATAACTATAGAAATTATGTCGGTTTTTATCAGTTACCCGGGCAAGTTGAAGCTCATCAATATAAACAGATGTATAAAAATGCCAGTGCTTAACAAGACGAACAGACAAACTACCATACATCTGGGAATTCTGGTTGTCTATATTATGATTGAGTGTATGGTCGACAGATTTATAGAAGAATATCGGAATTAAATAAGCCGGATGAAAATCCATATCACTATAAATTATGGAATTACCTAATGATACATTTATTCCTTTAAAAGGAGTAATTGTAAACATGTTTGCTGCAATATATTTTTTTCGGTAAACAATGCGGTTATCCCCATTCGAAGTAATGTACGACCTTACATTATCCTCAACTTCAGATATTAACCAGCCGTGATGATAATTAAAATCGAACCATTTTACAGGATTTAAATGCAATTTAACCATAGCAAAGGAGGGTGTTCTTCCTGAAAAAATATTCGAACCATGGTAATTATCACCCCAAATAATATTATCTTTTATCAGGCCAATTTCTCCCCAGTTCCACGACCAGGTTATTCCACCTATCATTTCATTAAAATCGGCTCCTCCTTTAATACTCTTTCCAGGCTGGTAACTTCCACCTTTTATCTGTGTGTAAAAAGTCGGAAAATTCAACATTTTTGTAACCTGGTTGTCGCGCAAGCTTGCATACAAACCTAAATGTTTACCAATGTATGCATATGCTTCGGCACCTCCCCATGTATGCCTTACCGTGTCATTTTTGTTTATATAAAATTGCGTGCCCCAGATTGGACGGATGGAGAAAGTGAATAAAGAATCTTTGTAGAAAAAACCCAGGGGATTTAACGATGTGCAAAAAGCAGGATGCTTTTTAAAAATATTCAATTTTGCTTTTTGTGATAATGGATTAACATTATTTTCTTCATCGAAACCGTAATCTTTTAAGTAAAATTCAAGTTCTTCCAATTGTCTTATTGTTAATTCATCAATTTTTTTATTTGCTTCTTTAAGTTTAACCAGGATATATTTTCTGGAATAAGGTTTGATGGTTGAATTAATCGTAATTATTTTATCATTCGCCAGCTCATCCAGAAATTCGTAAATATTTTTATTCGATGCATTAACATATACAGTTTGAGAGAATAATCCGGGGATATTAATAACTATTAATATGTAAAATAATGCTATTTTAATTACTCCTTGCATGCTTAAAAATAATGTTATACATGGCTTTAAAGAAATACTTAAAATCGGTTTTAAAAGGATGTTTATCATAAGCATCAAGGTAACGTATTTCCGATTCAATAATTTCTTCGAGTGTTACAGGCAAATCAACATAATAAGGGGGGATTAACCCGGGTTTATATTTTATTCGCCGCTCCTGAAGTTCTTTTGTATAAAGGCTAAAATAATGCTTGCTTAAAGGACGTACACCTACAATTTTTATTTCCCTTTTTAACAGGTTTAATAACATAGGCACTTCATCGAGCCAAAGCTTTCTTAAGATTTTGCCTAATGTGGTTACCCTGAAATCGTTCTTAATTTTACCACCTTCATCTAAATTATGCCTGTTATATATCAATTCCTGTATATATTCGGAATAAGGATGCATGGTACGGAATTTATATACTTTAATCATTTTTCCGTTTTTTGCAATTCTGCGTAGTTTTATAAACGGCCCATAGGTTGGATTATCGTCATAATAAGGATTTTTGATTTTATGAACAATAAAGAAATAATAATTTTGTAAATTGTGTTCCCTTATAATTTCGAAACCACAAGAATAAAGCCTGCCTAATATTTCAGCCCTTGATAAAACCCTGTTTTGGCCGCGTGTGAGAAAAAAGTACAAACTTTTTGTAACGGCAAACTTAGGGAATACACGTTTAATGATATAGTCGAAAAAATAAAATATATAGTTGATGAGAATAGGGAATTTATTTAAGATCCTTTTTTTTCGCAACTCTTTTGTTTCAGCACAACCAATAAATACGCCGCCAAAAGGCAGTTTTACGTTAACCGATTCAAAAAATTTGTTAATATACCTTATGTCGTTAATGCGTTTCAGATTAATTAAATTTTCGTAGAATTCATCCGGCTGTTTATCAACATTAAACCTGGTAGTTGTAGAAAGAATAAGTGTTCTTGGATAAAACGGATCGATATTTTCCTGGATAAAATTAAATACTTCAACACTGCATTCCTGGGTAATATAGTTTTTAATACTTTCAGTATATTCTACATGCTTTTCATAAATTTTTTCATCAATAAATTTTTCTTTGTCAACCAGTTTTATTTCCTCGGGAAGTATGAGTGTTCCGTTTGAAGGGGAATAATCTTTAGCATGTGCAAAATAATAATAAATGTCAATTATAATTAAATCGAGTATAGTAGCCAGAAGAACTGTGCCAAATACTACCTGCCTTGAAAAGAAAGCAATTCTAACGGTATACATTAAAATGGAGACAAATGCCAGGGCTAAAAAGTTAGCATATAATATGTTTTTATTAATTTGCATTAATCTTTTTCTGGATGTAATGATATATTTATCAGTAATAATTGAAGACCCGATCCATATGATTGAGAATATTATGAATGGCCTGATATAATTCGGAAGATAAACACGCAAAGTTGCCGGTTTTAGCCATATCCAGAAAAGAAAGGAAGCCACCAGAACTGCAATGTCAATGAGGATTAAAAATAACGCCCTTTTGTACATAATTGTATTGTTCTACTTGTGTGAAGGTAATAAATATAATCGGGAAAAGAAAAAAAGGAAATTTATTTTTGAAAAGAAGTTTTGACGGGGATAGTTGGTAATACGATGTTTGTCATTGGTTATTGGAATATAGTTATGAGATATTATTAATTTTTTATGCTACTGTCTTCTGCCACTGCTATTCTCTGTTTAAATTGATCATTAGTCATTGGTTAATTTTGCTTTGTATAATTTATATATACTGCAACTGCCGACTGCTACTGCCACTTCATTTTAAATAGGACATTAGTAATTAGTTATTGGTCATTAGGATATATTAGCTTGTGATTTAGGTTCTTTTATGTAACCGATTAATAAAATTGTTACTTGGTATTTATAAAGGTCATTAGTTGTTGGTTATTGGGATTTTTTTTCATGATTTTAAAGCTTTCAGGGAAGTTGTTAATAAACCAGGTGAGGAATTTTGTCAGGTCTGTTTTTTCTGACAGCATTTTATAGCGTTTTTGTTGCCAGTTGTTTTTTATATCTGAAGTTTTTAATATTTCAATGCTTTTTTGAATTGAAAACTCAATATCCTTTTTAGAGTTACTATAACTAAAAATGAGCTGATATTTGTTTGTGAGTTCATCAACATAACCCCGTTTTGAATTTGATACATAAACAGATGGTATGCCAAGCACAGCTGCTTCTGCTGCCATTGTCGGACTTTCTCCATAATAGAGAGATGCATTTGCCAGTAAGTTATGCATTAAATGGGGCTGGATTGGATGAATGTAATTCTGAATCTCAATGGGAACAGGAACTTCTGACGAAATATAAACTCTGGCATATTCTGATAACTTCTTAATTATATATTTCTTTTGATCATTTGAAATGCCTTGTTTACCTATATCATGAACAGCTTTCCACGATACAAAACGAACCACGATATAAAAATTACCAGGATCAAGGTTAAGAATTTGGAAAATGGTATTATCAGGTTTGAAATATGCTGGGTGTAAATAAGCCAGTTCAAGATAAGTATTTACAGAAATATGTTTTCTGCCTTTTTTACTTTGAAAGCACGAGGGTACAATAATGGCCTTACTAAAAGGTTTATATAAAAACTGTATTATCGGGTTATAATCAGTATCATCGAAAACAATATGGGGTTTTTGTATTAAAAATGACAAAACTGCTGCGTATGGGGATCCAAAACTGAAAATTAGGTCCGGTTTAAATTTCAGAGAAAGTTTTATATAAAAGAATACGGTTTTTATATAATAAATAAATTTTCCGAATAATTTTGTTGAACCTTGTTTGGCTTTGATATATGGTATTCCGGCATGATCAAGAAGGGCAAATGTACAATCTTTATCCCTGGCTACAATCATGAATTTATGATCCTCTTTCTTCATGGTTCCAATAAAATTCTTTGAACCATGAAAATATTTTGGATGACCGATTTCGATGAAGATTTTCAATATACAATTTATTCGGGATGATAGTTAAGAATAGCCTGCAAACATCTTTCTGCAGTATGTCCATCCCACAATTCAGGCCGGTGGGATTTACCTGCCTGGCCGGCAGGCAGGCGGTTTTCTTTTAATGTATTGATAAATTCTTTACGAATTCTATCTATATTATTGCCTACTAAAACAGATGCTCCTCCGTGTTCTTTCAAAGTTATTGGCCTTTCGGTATTCCATCGAAGAGTCAAACAAGGTGTGCCAAGAATTGTGCATTCTTCCTGTAAACCACCACTATCGGTTAGCATGATGGTTGCATCCATATTTAACCTTAACATATCGTGATATCCCAGGGGATGTAACAGAATTATATTTTTGTTTTTTAGCAAGGAATCCCATAGTTTATATAATTCCAATTGTTTTTTAGCACGTGGATGGATTGTCCATATCAGTTTAATATCTTGTGAAACATGCTCGTGAATAAAAGTTACCAAAGATTTCAATACTTCTTCATGGTCGACATTTGAAGGGCGATGGAGTGTCATTAGTGCATATTTGTTTAAATGCTGAATATCGTGGATATTGTGTATGGCATTTGTTTTAATGATATCTTCGACATTTAATTTTTCTGCTTTTGCCCGGTTTGCTTCAAGCGTGTCAATCATTATATTGCCGACAAATTTGATTTTAAAATTTTCAACCCCTTCCTTTTTAAGATTTTCAATTGATAATTTATCGGGTGTGAGCAGCAGGTCGCAAAGCCGATCTGTTACGAGCCTGTTTATTTCTTCAGGCATGGTCATATCACCCGATCTGAGTCCAGCTTCAATATGGCAGCATTTAATATGTTCTTTTTTAGCTGTGACTGAACAAGCCAGGGTAGCATTTACATCTCCAACAACAACCACCCAGTCGGGTCTTTCCTTTTGGAGGACTTTTTCAAATTCTATCATGGTTTGTCCAACCTGTTCGGCATGTGTGCCTGAACCAACACCCAAGTTAATATCAGCTTCCGGAATTCCTAAATCCTTAAAAAATTTTAAAGACATCCGGTCGTCGTAATGCTGACCTGTATGCACTAGCAAATGCTGAATGTTGAATGTTGAATGTTGAATGGCCCTGATAAATGGGGCAATTTTCATGAAGTTTGGACGTGCTCCGACTACTGAAATGATTTTCATGTGAATATGTTTTAATTAAACTGCTTAATATCAGTTATTTATATTTTTATTTTTTAGATAGTGGTTTTTGTTGCCTGCCTGCTGCAGGCAGGCCTCACCATTATAATTAATTTATTTATTGTGTTCGGCGAACCCTCATTAAAAATATTCACAAAAGGGCATGAATATTTTTAATGAGGGTTTCATTCTTCCATAATTTAAAATATCTAAAAATAGATTTTTTCTTACAATTGAAAAAAAAATTCTTACTTAAAAAGAAAATGCCCATTAGTGAGGGCATTTGTGTTATTAAATAATAGCAAATAAATAATATTTACAAATGATTAATCATTATTTTAATCTATTTTTGAATATTATGGCGGGAAGAATTGTGAAATGTGAGATGTGAAATGTGAGATGTGAGAGGTGAAATGTGAATCGAATTTATCTCTTATATTTACCTTCACCCCATCCCACCTGCGACCTGTATCGGTTAAGTAAAGTACTTTTGAAAAATCAATATCAAAATAAGGCTAGCGTTCAATATCACATTAATTTTTATGCAATAACATATTTTTTAATCCAATATTCAAATAAAGGATCAGTTAAAAAATACGCGTTTTCTTTTTTAATAACTGCACCTTTACCTGTTAAATTTTTTAATGCCCTGGCAATATTTACATCTTTTCTGTTTATAACCGAATAAAGCGATTTGCTTCCTGCTGCCAGTTCCAGTAATACTATCCGCTCTTCTTTAATAACTGATATAGTTTCCCAATATTTTTCGAGATAGTTTTTTTCAATTATTAATAAATTATTAATAGTTACTGAAATCCCAGGTAACTTTTTATTATTAGAAAGCCTGAATTGTAATACTAATTCCTGTAATAATAGCTGTGTATAATACGGATGGCCTCCTGTAAATCGAAGTATTTCTTTAATAACATCATTTTTAATCGTAATATTTTCTGAAGCTAATTTTTTAATTATATATGCTGAGAATTCATTTAAATCAATTGTTCCAATATTTATTATTCTTGCAAAACGGTAGAAAGGAGAATTTGAACGGACAAACATTTGTTCCATTACTGATTCATAACTGCCGGTAAATAAGTACGCTGTATTTTTCTGGAGTTGAATTTTTGACCTTAATAATTTAATTATTTGCTCTCCGTCCAGTTTTTTGATATCCCCAATTTCATCAAAGGCAACAATAATTTTTTTATTTTTCTTTATTGCATATTTTTCAATAAATTCGATGCTTTGCTCAAGTAATTGCCATTCATTTATATCTTTTTGAGAAAAACCTAAAACAAATTCCATTCCATCAAATTCCTGTTTAATCTGTAATTGTTTTGCTAATTCAACAACATTATTTTTAAATTTCCTGAAAATAGTTGACATTTTAACGTTTGACAAAACACTTTCAGTGATCCTTTCAGCAAAAATTTTAATATTTGGTACAGAAAAAATATCAACATAGCAAGAGTAAAAATTATCTTTTACTAGCTGGCCAATAACCTCAAGCATTAAAGAAGTTTTGCCATATCTTCTTGGAGCTATAAGGGCGACACTTTGACCTTCTTTTAGAAGTTCTGTAATTAATGTTATTTCATTTTTACGCCCTATAAGGTTATCTCCTGTAACTGGTTTCCCAACTTGTAAATCCATAATAGGGTTATATTTTTTATGTAAATATAGTACAATCTTTGTATAATACAAAAATTGTATGATACAAATTCTGTCTTATATTTTAAAACAACAGGATTAAATCCAATAAGTTTTTTTCCTGTTTTCCGCATTACTATTTTTCTTTAGTTTCAAGTATCTAATTATAAAAATGTTATATAATATTTTTATATATATTTGGGTGTCTCAACTTGATTTTTAAGCGGTTTTGAAATTCCATCACCTTTATTTTTTCTAT
>JAFGQQ010000331.1 GCA_016935595.1 Bacteroidales bacterium | reverse complement strand
TTTTATTTTAAATCAATAATTAATCCATTTTATAAGCAATCCCTTTTAAAATAGTACTTGGTATTTCACCGTATGCCCTGTAATAACTTCTATTTGTAATTAATACTATATCTGCTTCGAGCTTGGCAGCCTGTTTTTTTAACATAATCACAGCACTTCTTTCAAGTTCTTCATTTGTGGCTTCAATTTTGCTGTTGCTTGATACGCCTTTAACTTTGCCCATTTTAGTATATCCGTTTATTTCATCTTCGCTTTCAGTAATTAAAATATATTTCCAGTCTTTGCTATCTGGAATTTCTTTTTCAAAGGTATTTATAATTTCAACTAAACCACTTTTATAAATTATTTTATAAACCTTCCGCCTGTCAATATCGAACATTTCCATTTTTCCGGGATAAGTATATGAAATGTATTTATAATTAAATTTTTTTACATCAACTAACATAATACTGCCATCGAATAGAAACAATGAATCAGCAATAATAGATGAATCAGATATTTCTGTTTCCTGGGTTCCAATATTTATTTCTGTTTTTATTTCAGCATGAAATAGATTTGCCGAAGTATCTGGTAAATTAATTGTACTATCATAATTTTCAGTTATACTATCTAATACTTGGACAAAATATTTATCTTTACAATAACATGTATAATTTATTGTAATTAATAGGATAAAAAAAAACGGGATGTATTTTAATTTAATGATATTAAAAACCATTACAAAGACTTTGTATTAGCAATAGTATTTATATTTAATTTAAATAATCTCTTTGAAAATTATTACGTAAGAAGATACAATAGGTTGAATTTAATTCAATATACATTTCATTATTTTTATATTTCTTTTTTACAGTGTAATTTATGATATGTTAAGCTGGATACTTAGAAGATGGAGAATATTAAGATTGTATTATAAATATTACCGGCGAACCGGTTTATTCAAGTTTATAATAAAGAATACTTTAAAATTAATTGGTATTATTCTGTTAATTTTAATTGTTTTATTTTTCCTCGAAAGGTATATTATTGATTTTGATGTTATATTTAATAAATATATTGGAAAATTAAAGTGGCAAAATGTAATTCTGGTTTATTTTATTTCAGAAGTATTTTTTGGTCTTATTCCACCAGACCTGTTTATTATCTGGGCAAAGAGTTTTCCACGTGATTATTTAATGGTTACATACTTGGCCATTCTTGCATATGTTGCGGCAATAATGTCATATAGAATAGGCAGGTGGGTAAGAGAAATTCCGGATATTAATAATTTTGTAACTTTAAAATTTAAGGAGCATTTTAACACAATAAAAAAGTGGGGGGGGATAATAATCTTTATTTCTGCATTATTTCCTTTACCATTTGCTACTATTTGTTTTGTCGCCGGTGTAATGCATTATCCGTTTAGATATTTTATATTATTTACACTTGCCAGAATACCAAGGTTTTACATTTATGCTTTTTTATTATTTCAATTCTTTAAATAATATTTTAAGATTATAAAGGAAAAATTTAGTATTTTAATAGATTATAAACAATATGTTAAAATGAATTTTCTTGCTCATTTGTATTTATCAGGGAATTCGGATATGATAATGATTGGTAATTTTATAGGAGATTATGTGAAAGGCAAGAGTTATGAGAAATATTCAGATGAGATAAAATATGGCATATTACTTCACCGTAAAATAGACGCTTTTACCGATTCAAATTCTATAGTAAGGATGAGTAAAAGTTATTTTGTTGAGAAATACCATAAATATGCTGGAATAATCACCGACATTGTTTATGATCATTTTCTTTCAGCACAATGGGATGAATTCGCTAAGGTTTCGTTACGTGATTTTATTTATGATGCCTATGAAACAATATTATTCAATTATAATTTACTTCCTATCAGGGTAAAACAGTTCGTTCCGTATTTTGTGATTTATAATTGGCTTGAATCGTGCAGTACAATTGATGGTTTGGAAATGGTATTTAACAGGATGAGTGATAAAACCTCCTTGCCAAAAGAAACCAGTTATGCGATAAATGAACTTAAAATCAATTATCTGAAACTTAAAAAAGAGTTTAATGAATTTTTTCCTTTATTGGTTGAATATGTGCAGGAAGATAAAATTGTACAAATTGCTTAAATTTATTCTCAAACCCTAAAGTTTTAATTTTTCATCACAAGGTTACATGGATCTTTCATTCTGATCCCGATTTATCGGGAGAAGAATTTTATGAAGCAATTATCTGAGATATGAATTATGTAAGTATTTCTTTTAAACTATTTTCATAAAAAAATTTATCTCCTTCATAGGGTTCTAAATCATTTATCCAGTAAGCTTCTTTGTTATATTTTGCTAAAAAAGGTTTTTGTACCCATTCCGAATTCCGGGCCTGGATAAAAGCTAAAACAATTACTTTTTCACCATTTATTTCAGGACATCCGAGAATTCTTATTTTTCCTGCTTTTGCCGACATACTTGGTCCTCTTACCGTACGACATATACCGCTTACTTTTGAGTAAGCTTGTCTGAAAATATTGTATATTTTCACCAATGGTAAGGCGAAATACTCCTGAGCGCCAGTTTCGCGCGGAACAAACATATAATAAGGTACCATCCCCATGTTCACCTGTTTTTTCCACATTTCAATCCAAATCTCTGGCTTAGCATTAATTCTATTTAAAATAGGAGATTGTGTGCGTATTTCTGCCCCTGTATTTCTTATTTTTTTTACAGCCTTTTCAACAGCATCAGTTTCCAATTCACGGTAATGGCTAAAATGTGCCATTATGGCTAAGTGCTTACCCGATTTTATTATTTTATCGAATATTCTGAATAGGTCGCCGGAATCTTTGTCAGTTAAAAAACGGTAAGGCCAAAAAGATAAAGCTTTTGTCCCAATCCTTATTGTTTTTAAATGTGGAATATCTTCTTCCAGAAGTGTATCAATATATTTTCCTAAAATTTCTGAACTCATAACCATCGGATCACCTCCGGTAAATAAAATATCAGTTATTTTAGGATGGTTTTTCAAATATTTTATTAATAAATCGGTTTGTTTCATAGCAAATTTTAATTCACTCATCCCGGTAAACTGGGGCCAGCGAAAACAAAATGTGCAATATGCATGACAGGTTTGTCCCTGCGAGGGAAAGAATAATATAGTTTCTTTATATTTATGCTGAATCCCGTTTAACCTTATATCTCCGAATTTAGGTATATTAAATTCTATTTGACCAGCCGGGTGAGGGTTTAATTCTAATCGTATGTCATTAACTTTTTTAAGCAACTCGCTTTTTGGTTTATTGGAATTAATTGCCCTGGAAACAATGTTAAAATGTTTTTTACTTAACATTTCTTTTTGAGGAAAGTTTAAAATAAATAAAGGATCTTCATTATAATTGTTCCAATCTATCAATTCATTTACTACATAATTATTTGTTTTAAAAGGTAGTACCTGGGATACTATTTCAATATTATAAATTTCTTCATCTGTAAGTTTATTAATTTGAGGGATTTGTTTTAAATTATGTAATGTGAATGCCTGATACTTCATATAAATTAAAATATTTATTTATATTTTATACTATTAACAAAAATACGAAAAACCAATAGTAATTAAAAATTAATTGGATTGGGCATTTGATTGGACGTTACCTTTTAATTTTATAACAACTTTTGAATTTTTAGGATCGTTAGAATAAACCGAAATAGATTTATTTTGATTTCCTTGTCTCGATCCTGCACTAAATATTGCTTTAATTGAGCTCGATTTACCGGGTGGAATAATTTTTTCTTTCGGTTCGACAGCTGTACATCCGCAGCTTGGTTTTATTTTTCTTATTATTAAATCGCTTTTACCAGTATTTTTAAAAACAAAATTATACTCAACTTTTGTTTGTTGATTTATGGTACCAAAATCATATTCCATATTATCAAATTTAATTAAAGGTGCATTGGCCAGTTCTTCTTCAGTTAAATGTGAGAAATCTTCTTCAATTCTGGCGCTTACGGTAAATTTATTGTTATTAACTTCCTTGCCATTTTGTAACATATATATATTGTCAATAACAAATCCCCAATCATCTTTTAATTTTGGATCGTAGGTAATTTGAATATTACCTTGTTCATTTGGATCTATTTTTTCAGGAACTACATTAATTTTCAAATGTTTAGGCAGATTTTTAAAACCAATTTGAATTGGTTCGCTTGAAACATTTAAAACTTCGAAATTTTCAGTTTTTATTTCATTAATTAACACTTGATTTAGTGAAAAATGATTACTCTTAAATCTTAAACCGCCTGTCAGGTATGGATAAATGTCTTCAACCGTTTTTTCTTTTGGAATAACATTTCCCTTAATTCTCAGAACAACAATCCCTTCCGGATCATTTGAATTAACAGAAATGCTTTTATTAAATTTCCCGGGTCTTCTTTTCGGGTCAAAAGTTACTTCTATATATCCTTTTTCGCCTGGTTTAATTGGTTCTTTCGACCAGTTTGGAGTTGTACATCCACATGAAGGTTTAACTTCATAAATAACTAATGGTAAACTGCCTGTATTTGTAAATTCGAAGGAATGTGCAATCGGACCGTCTTCTTCCTTAATATTTCCATAATTATAGTCTTCTTCAGCAAATGAGATGGTCGCTTCTTTTTGCTGGCTGGCCATATATATATTAAATAGTAAAGTACCAATAACAATAAGAATTATTTTTTTCATGACAATTAATTTACTTAATTTATTTCAACAAAAATACTAAATTTATAAGATATTCTTGGGTAAACGAAATTAACAAAGAATACGTTTTGTTTTTTAAAAAGTTAATATATTAACTAAATTTAACGTTTCTTAATTTTTATAATTCATGTTGAAACGGTTTCGCATATTTTTTTATTCGATAATTTGTGCTTTTTTATTTGTATGCCAGGCAAATAGTCAATTCTACAATGGATTGGAAATGACATTTGGTAAAAACCGTCTTCAATATAACGATTTTATTTGGTCGTATTACAGGTTCGAGAATTTTGATGCTTATTTTAACCAGTTTGGTAAAAACCTTGCTCAATATACTGCAAAGTATGCCCAGGATAAAATTATTGAAATTGAAAATTTTTTCGATTATAAATTAGATAAAAGATTAATATTCATAATTTATAATAAACTTACTGATTTTCGTCAAAGCAATATTGGCCTTATTACAGGTGAAGAGACTGAGAATTTGGGAGGAGTTACAAAAATATTAGATAATAAAGTTTTTATTTATTATGAACAGGATCACAGGCAATTAGAACGACAAATTAACAAAGCCATTTGTGAAGTTATTATTACCGAAATGCTTGTTGGTAACAATATTCGCGATAGAGTTACAAATCTTGCCTCACTTAATTTGCCCGATTGGTATGTAAAAGGATTAATTTCCTATATTGCCGAAGAATGGAACGTTGAATTCGAAAACAAACTTAAGGACGGGATTTTGTCAGGAAAATACAGGAAGTTTTCAAAACTTACTGATGAGGATGCTATAATTGCAGGTCATTCATTATGGAGATATCTGGCTCTAACATATGGCAAATCAATTATACCCAGTATAATATATTTAACCAGGTTAAATAAGAATTCCAATAAAGGCTTTTTTAATGTGCTGGGAATTAAAATGAAGCATCTGATTAAAGAGTGGGAGGATTATTATTTTAAACAGTATTGTAATCAATACGAAATGGCTGAATTTGATGAAACAGGTAAAATAATTAAAAGAACAAAAAAAGCCAGGGTATACCAGAATATAAGTGTAAGTCCTAATTATAAATATATTGCTTATTCCACAAATGAATTAGGTAAATATATAATATGGCTTTATAACACCGAAACTCAGCGGAAAAAGAAAATATTTAAAAGAGGATTCAAGCTCAGGCAAGAAACTGATTATACATTTCCGGTTATGGCCTGGCATCCTTCAAGTAAAATCATCTCATTTTTCACAGAAGAGAAAGGTGGTATAAAATTGTATTTTTATAATGTTGAAACAAAAGAACTGATTAGTAAGAATTTTCTTTATTTTGAAAAAATATTAGGTTTTTCGTATTCAAAAAATGGATACCTATTAGTTTTATCAGGAGCCAGGAACGGGCAAACCGATATTTTTGTCCATAATCTTACTTCTTCAACAAATTTCCAGGTTACTAACGATATTGCCGATGATATTCAACCCCGTTTTATTGATAATTCACAAAAAATAATTTTTAGCTCAAATCGTATTTCCGACACATTGAGGTTAGATAAAAATATTAACCTGATAAATAATGACCATTATGATTTATTTATTTATAATTATGAGAATAACTCAGATAAATTAATTAAGCTTACAAGCGAAAATGTATCGGATGATTATGAAGCTTTTGAAATTAATAAGAACGAATATATTTATTTAAGTGATGAGAATGGGATTCTTAATCGTTATATGGTTCAGCTTGATAGCGCTATAAGTTATATCGATACGGCAATCCATTACAAATATGTAACTTCAAATACTTCTATTTCAGATTACCCGGTTAATATTAATGAACAATATTATTCTTTAAATGATAAGAAGATAGGTGAAATTTTATTTAGAAAAAAAAGATATCATTTATTTTATAAAGACCTGTCGTTTAAAAAACCTGATACTCTTGAAAAAACAAAATACAAAAAATATTATTTCGATAAGATTTTCAAGAGAGATAGCATCCGGCTTTCAAAAGAAAAATATGAAAAAACTATCGATAATACATTACCCGATTCAGTAATTAAAAGACTGCAGGATCCCTTATTATATTTAAAAAGTGATATTGATATTAATAATTATATTTTTGAGATTGAAAAGAGATATACATTCGATAAAGATTTAAATCCTATTATAAATTTCCCGGGTAAAAAAGTAATTGATGATGAATCGGATTTACCTCAAATAAGAATTTATCAAACAGCTTTTTACCCTAATTTTGTTGTAAGCCAGATCGATTTTGGTTTTATGAATGCCTCTTATCAGCCTTTTACTGGAAACGGAAGGTATTTTAATCCAGGCACCAATGGTTTGTTTAAAATTGGCACCAATGATTTATTTGAAGATTATAAAATTACAGGGGGCTTCAGGTTATCGAGAAATTTAAACAGCAATGAATACCTGGTAAGTTTTGAGAATTTAAAAAACCGCATCGACAAACAGTTAATATTTCACAGGCAGGCTTTAATTGAAATGGTAACTAAAGAAGATGAAAACATATACGATGCCAGTTTAAAAACACATTCCAATAATTTAATGTTCGTTTTTAATATTCCTTATAACCAGGTTAAAGCGTTTAAAACTACTTTTAGTATCAGGGAAGACAGAAGCGTTTATATTTCAGAAGACATTAATACTTTACGTAAGCCAAATGTAACAAAAATATGGACTGGTATTAAGCTGGAATATATATTCGATAATTCTATCAAACTGGGAATAAATCTTTATGATGGTACCAGGTATAAAATATTTGGGGAATTTTATAAAACTATTAATGAGAAAAAGACAGATTTATTTGTTTTAGGAGCCGATTTCAGGCATTATCAGCGTATTCATCGTGATTTAATATTCGCCGGAAGAATTGCCGGAAGTACTTCTTTTGGAACATCGAGACTATTATATTACCTGGGATCGGTTGATAACTGGTTAATTCCCAGAAGAGACAATAGCATTCCTATAAACGAATATGAAAAATACGGTTTCCAGGCAATTGCTACAAATATGCGCGGATTTTATCAAAATGCCAGGAATGGAAATAATTTTGTTGTTATAAACAGTGAGATACGCTGGCCAATATTCAGGTATTTTTCTCCGTATCCAATTAGTTCTAAATTCTTTTCGAATTTTCAGGTTGTTGGTTTTTTTGATATAGGAAGTGCGTGGACAGGGCTAAATCCTTATGGAGGAGAAAATGCATATGACAAAGAAGTAAGGAAAGCCGGTAATGTGACAGTTGTAATCGAATCGAACAGAGATCCCATAATTTATGGTTTTGGTTATGGAGTGAGGATGCAATTGCTTGGTTATTTTATCAGGCTGGACTGGGCATATGGTATTGATTCGAAAGTTTTATTGCCTCGTGTTTTCTATATTTCTTTAAATTTAGATTTTTAATTTATATTCATTATGACAATAAATGAAATAGTAATACTAAGCATTATCGGTATTCTGGCAGGAATTGTTGCCGGCGCCCTTGGTGTTGGCGGAGGTATAGTAATTGTTCCAGCTTTGGTATTTATACTTGGTTTTACCCAGCATCAGGCTCAAGGCACAAGCCTGGCAGTTTTGTTGTTTCCGGTTGGCATACTGGCAGTAATCAATTACCATAAAAACGGTTATGTGAATTATAAGTTTGCTTTAATATTAATAATCACATTCATACTCGGAAGTTATTTAGGTTCGTTAATTTCAGTTAATTTACCCGATAAAATTTTAAAAAAAGTATTTGGTGTGCTAATGATAGTTGCTGCCCTGAGGATGATTTTTGGGAAGTAATTAATATTTAATTGCACATTTTTAGATGCAATAATTGTGTTAAATTGCTTAAAACCATAAACTTTTTAAAGTATAAATTGTAATTTAATTAGTATAGTATTTATTTTTAACAACATAAAAATAGAATAATATATTTTATATATTTGCACCTTTAGTTTTTAACTTGGTTAAAAATTGTAATAAAAAAAAATTATTAATTAAAAAATTTATATAAAATGGCATATGTAATTAGTGACGAATGTACAGCTTGCGGCTCATGTATTGATGAATGCCCTGTTGAAGCTATTTCTGAGGGTGATATTTATAAAATAGACCCGGATTTATGTACCGACTGTGGAGCATGCGCAGATGTTTGTCCGGTTGAGGCAATTAGCCCGGAATGATCTGTTAGTATAAATAATTGTCAAAACCCACAATTAGTGGGTTTTTTTGTTATGGCCGGTATTTTGCTTTCAAAAAAATTTCCTGGTAATTATTGTTTTTCATCAATTCATTAAGTGAAACCTTTGGATTTCTTTTCATGTAGGATTTTATTATTTGCCAGCCTAACCAATTGGCTGCCCTCCCTGGTGAATCCCTGTCAAAATCTTTGGTAAAAGGTGAATCTTTTGTGAATTTATTGATAGTCAAAATCTCATTATTATAAAGTAATTTCTTCTCCACTAAATATTCCCACATTTGTTTTTCATACTTTTCACACCACTCGATTTGATTCTGAGTAAAACCCATTATTATCGAATCAGCAGTTTCAGGCAACATGCATTGCTGGAAATAATGTATTTTCCCATTATAAAGCATATTGGTTATTAAGTTGTCAATTGAATCATTGTAAGGAAACTCGGTAAATGCCCATGCTTTCATACAATCCGGTATAATCATATCTTTGTGCATGTTTAATTTTAAATAATTATTAATCATTAAACGGTCATATATTTCACAATCCCTGCCCAGGTATTTATCCAGGGCAATGGCTAGAATATTTTCATCAGTTATAATTGATTGGTTAAAACCTGTTACAATTGTATATATCTGTGGAATAGCTTTATCAGGGAAATAATACTTGTAATACCTGAAGGCTTGATTTAAGCCATCTTCTAAAAATTTAACAGATTGATATTTTTGCGTGGTAATATCGAGCGACTGGTAGACAGAATAATCTGTCAGGAATAATTTTAAATTATCCGTGTAATTAGGAAAATCGGGATTCCCAATTCTAATAACCAATGATGAATAAAGGGTTAAAAAAAATCCGTACTTTTCTTTTAAATAATCAATGGCTGGTTCAATGCTATCGATATTAATTTCAAACAGGTCTTTTTCAAGCCTTTCAATTTCAGTGTCAACTTCTATTCCTGATAAATTAACTTTATATTCGTTTTGCTGGCAAGATGCTATTATACTAAATAGTACTATTAATGATAATAGTTTTTTCATATCAATTATATTAAGTGAAAAGATATGAACAAATTAAAGCAGCTTCAAATTAAAATCAAAATATTTTTAATAATTACATTTAAAATGTTAAGAAATTATATAATTAGTTAATAACTAATTTAATTGATTATTTACTTAATAATAAAAATAGATATTTTTGTATATAATAATTTGATATATAAAAAATACAATATTTTAATTAATCTAAATTAAATTAATTAATTATGAAAAAATTAACTTTATTATTCTGCCTGCAAATACCAATAATTTTATTTTCGCAAGGTGTTAAATTTGGCATATTTGTCGAGCCAAAAATCAGCTGGCTTTCGCCTGATGTTAAAAATATAAGTAATGGAGGCTCACGGATGGGTGTTAATATAGGATTAGTTATGGATGGTTATTTTACCGATAATTATGCTTTTGCAACCGGAATTTCAATTAATAATGTTGGTGGTAAATTAGAATTTACTGAAGCCTTTGAATTAGCTACTTCTGATACCTCTTTTGAAAATATTGATCCAAACACTAAAGTTACTTATAAATTACAATATGTAAATATACCAATTGGCCTAAAACTTAAAACCAATGATATTGGTAATTTTGCCTTTACCAGCAATGTTGGCATAACACCGCAAATTAATATAAAAGCAAGAGTAAATT
>JAFGQQ010000035.1 GCA_016935595.1 Bacteroidales bacterium | reverse complement strand
TGCCCTGAAACAATTCTTTAAATCTACATCGGAAGTTTCTACAATCTGTAAGATATAGGACATTTATTCTGCGAATCGCTATAATATTTCCGCTTTCTGATCCATTGTTTCAAATATAACACCGATTGTCCCAAATTTCACTCAAAAAGAAAGGACAATCATGACAACTTTGAGAAAACGTTTCATCTGTTCGCTTTAACAAAATAATCGATCTGATTCACGGTTGTGCAAATTCCAAATAAGGGCTTGTTCCAGCGGGACTCCTCTGGAGTACTCTGACCCCGATTTTTCGGGGATCAGGTGCGAAGCAGATTTGTTTTGTGAAAATTGTATATGTATTATCAAAATATTTTTGATTCACCCAAAATTCAATTTCCGTATGAACCAAGACAACCATTTTGGGAAAAATCTGCGATATCATTTCTGTTTATTCTATATTTTAGTACACTTTAATAACTATTATCTGACTAATTCCTGCGGGTACTTTTATGGAAATTAAATCTCCAGATTTGTGATTATACAATGAATTTGCTACAATAGAATTCGGCGATATTGGTATTATATTAGTATTCTCATTCTTAATTGTTTCGGTAATAATACCAGGAATAATAAAATAAAATAATTTTTCATTATCCTGCTCTAATTCAATTAATGATCCAAGCTTTATAAATTCGTGCGGACTTATATCTACTGACCTAAGTTGATCTAATAAAAGCCTTTTTTTATATATCTGTTTATTTAATTCAAAGATTAAATCCTCCTTTTGACTTCTTGTTGTATCACTCCAAGATTGCATAGCACTCGGTGCGTCTCTGTAAGATTTATACTCAGATTCTATAGCAGACTCAATTTTCTCAATTTCGTTGGTTAAAAGTATAATAGCTTTTTTTATAATTTCTTTCTTATCCATAATTTCTATTTTCCCATAGAAATATTAGTAAATTATTTATTTGCTGCTGGAGGCGTTATTCCAAAACGAACATCATCAACATTCGTCAGTTTAAATGAGCACTTCTTCTCATAAACTTGGTCTATTCCACCAGAATAGGACTCACATTTATCAAGTTTTAATGCTTGTATAAATTCTTCTAACTCCCATTGTTCAGCTCCGCTAACTGGATGCACATTAACTAATCGAACACTATCCAACCATGGCCACTCATCAATACTTATCGAATATCGTCCGTTATCATATGTACAGATATACTTTGTTCTCTTAGATTCCTGTTTTGATTTCCTTTCTAGTCCAATTCTATCAAGTAACTCAACCGCTTGATCGTAATCTTTAACTTCAAGATCAATAACAGACTCACGACTGCTACCTGCATGTTCAATCATTGTTTTAAATGTAATAGCACAAATATCCTCTTTATTTATATTGACATCGCCTAATCTTACTCGAATCCAATTATTTCTATTTTCTACAGGAGCGATAAATAATGTTCTAACCATTAATTTATTATCCATTAAGCATTGAGAATTCATTTCTTTTAATTTATTTATGACATTATTTGCTTGTTCTAAAGTTAATACATATTTTTCTGATTGTTCAATTCTCATTTTTTCACCTTCTATTTATAACGTGGCAACTCATTCTTTAGATAAACAGTATCTTTATTAATAAACCTTTCACGGTGTTCGGATGAAATGGGGGGATTAAATTTTTTAGAATGTGTTTTATTTACAATCTCATCATAGCATTCTAACATTTTTCTTCTACCATCTTTTCCTGAAACTGTACTCGGTGAAACAACAGGTATTTTATGAGTAAAACATTCCAGATCATTATTTAGCAATTTTTGCTGATATGAATTAACAGAAAACATATTTTTAAATGGATGAGGACAATAAAAATTTATATAAGTTTTTAATTGTAGATTTGAGCATTTATTTGTAATGAAATTTACTAAATCATCATAATCCTTTAAACTTTCACCTTCAATACCAAGTAAAAATGAAGCATTAACAGTTATATTTAAGGAATTAAGATATTCAAATATTCTAACAATATCGTTCATAGAAATGTTTAGACTTTTGTGCATTAAATTTAACGTAGTGGGATTTATTGTTTCAATTCCTATCTGAATTTCTTTAACTCCCAATTTAGCATAAGTACTAAGATGGTCTTTATATTTTAATAGCAAATCTATCCTAGATTTTATTTTGTATTCAATTTTATAATTTTCTTCAGCAAGTAATTCATATGTTTTTTTTAATATTGAAATTGACCTATCTAAACCAACGGGAAAGTTTTCGTCTTTTATCGATATTTTTCTTATTCCTTTTTTTGCAAGATAAAATAAATCGCCAATCACATTTGTTTCATTTCTTGTCCGTGGCTCTCTTGAGGTTTCTTTTTGTATTGAACAAAAATCACATCTCGATGAACAACCACGTGCAGTTATTATATCTACTTTTTGTTCAAGAAAAGGTCCATATATAGAAATTATTTCATCAATTATATGCCTATCAAAAAAAGGAATTGTATCTGGAGTCCATACTTTTTGTCCATTTCCCCAATAGCCTGATCCATTTTTACAGTGCACTCCAAAAATATTAGCAATTTTCTCAGAATAATTATGAGACTCACTATGTTTATTTAATAAACTTAAAAGAGGTTGTGTTGCAACACCTGGAATTACATAATCAATCTCATCATATGATAGTAGATATTCTTCATTAGAAAATGGAAATATTCCACCTACTATGGTCATTTTCCCATTTTCCTTGGCGATCTTCGCCTTTTTAATAGTCTCTCGTACTTCACAAGTACATGTACTTATTCCAATAAAATCATAGTTCTCTATTATGTCTTCAAATTTTAATTCACTCCCGCGTATTTGCTCAAGTCTTTCATCAAAAATATCAGCAATGAATCCAAAACGTCTTAAATAACTTTTAATAACCCACAATCCTAGTGGCACGCCAAAATCAAAATTCTTAATCGGGTATTTAGATTTATTTTTAACAAGCAGTAGTCTAGGCTTTCGATAAATTGGATGATACTTATTTGAAGAAGTAATGCTATTAACATTATTTTCAATATAATCATATCTAGATGTTTTATATTTTTCTAATTCAGCAATAATAAACTCGCCAGTTAAACTTCCAAACATAATTGGAGTTTGTAAAACATAATCTTCTCTATGTGATTTTAAATATTTAGGAACCTCAATTTTTAGATAATTTTGTAATGTCATATTTGTTATCTGCTTATAATTATTTATAGCGCCTTTTGCATTTCCTTGTAGGGCTTCTTTTATATAATATGACCAAATACCTTGTTTAATTTCATCATCAGAATAAGACAATTCATTTGATTTACACGACGCAAAACCGACTGAGTAATTTGCATTTATAAAAAATTCATTAAATTCATATTCTGAGAATTTATGATGTATATTTCTCATATTGGCATCAATAGATAAACCACTGTGACAGCTATCAAAAAAGTAAATTGAACGAGTTATTTTCGATTTTTTCATTAAATCAAATATTTCTTGAATTGGTATACTCGTATACTCTATATCTTCTAATTGCGTATCAAAACAAGTTATATAATTCTGGCCATCTTTTGCAAAACCATGTCCAGAAAAATAAAATATAAAATAATCATCATCCTGAAAATATTTGCTTAATTGATTTAGCGAAGAAATAATAGTTGTCTTTGTTGCATTAGAGTCAAATAATTTTTTCTGAATATCTTTATCATATCCAATATTATTAAGTGCCTCCGAAATTAATTTACCATCATTTATTGCATATTTTACATCCTGTATATCGGAATACTGATATTTTTCAATTGCTATTATAATTGCTATTCTATTTCCCATATAATATCCTATTATATATTAATTATTTTAAGTAGATAGATTATAAAGTACCCTATGCTTGTTATTTAACTAATCAATTTTATCAGGATCTGTCTGAGGTACGACTTTCGCAAAAGATTTTAATATTAATGGTGCTGATGCACCAATATTAATTGATAATATGGGGCTTAATTCAATACCACTATATTGATATGCATAAGCTAATAAACTGCCAATTATTGGGATACATAAGGTGTACCCCATTCTTTGGACAGTAATTGGTTGAATTTAAGGTGTATTTCTTCATTTAATTATTTATAAGAATTCGGTTTGTT
>JAFGQQ010000330.1 GCA_016935595.1 Bacteroidales bacterium | reverse complement strand
AAGTTGATTATGAAGAAACAATGGATGATATGTTTGAATAATATAAAAATCTTTGCACAAAAAACGCCGGATTAACCGGCGTTTTTTATTTTATTTGTATTGTGTAATCACTCACTCCTGCCCCGCTCCAAATCCCCAAACCTTCCCCTTTTATATTCCCCTGAACATTAATACTTGACGATGCAAATGGATTAACCGAATTGATAACCTCAAATTGATAATTATGCCAAAATAAATAGGCTTCTTTATCAATTGAGCATAATTTAATGGTAACAATATTGCCAATTTTAAAGTACAAATCATCGGCATAATCAACCGGGGTTGCCTGCCCTTTAAGTATAGGGTAAACATTTACCGGTTTCTGAAAATAAACGTCATCAATGGTTGAAGACATGATGGGTATAAATCTTGATCCCTGTCCGCGAATATTGGTTAATATTCTGTAATAATTTTTCGAATTTTTGTCATCGGTAAATTGAAGCTTAATAACACTTAAAGTATCATTATCAGGTTTTAGTTCAAACCAGGCAGTATCAATCTGAGGCGGATCAGGAATTGTAGTTGCTGCAGTTAATATCGTATCATATAATTTAACTTCTAAGTAATATGTTTTTCCAGTTTCCCCTTTCATTTCTGTTCCTCTGTAAACATATGGAGGGAAATATTTATCTTCAGGACCAAAAGTTAATACCTCGGTAGTTTGTCCATCAGAAACCGAAACTTTTGCATTTGTAATAACAAGATCAATAAATGAGCTGGAATCGACAATGGTAAAATATGGAGTATTCCGGGTTAATATAACATAAGGAAATTTACCGTTTTCTATCCATCCGTCAACTACAATATAAGATTTATTATGTTCTTCATGAAAAACAATTTCCTTATTACATGAAAATAATAAAATCCATATCGCTGCATAATAATAAATATATTTCTCTATTTTTTTCATTTTTAAAATTTTATGCTCCATGTAATTGAAGGTAAAACAGGAAACAGTGTAACAACTTTTGGTTTCACCTCCAGCCTTTTTTCTTCAGGACTTCCAATTACCTCAAAATATATATAATACGGATTTTTGTTGTTATATAAATTATAAACCGAAAAATTCCAGATCATGGAGTAATTTGGTTTATGAATATTATATGTAGCGCTAATATCCATGCGGTGGTATGCCGGCATCCTGAATGTATTTATTCCTGCATATTTATTTATTATCAAACCCTGGATTAAATACCTGGAAACCGGCAATGTTAAAACATTTCCTGTAGCATAAATAAAAACCAATGAAAAATTCCATTTATCATTTAGTAAATAATTATTTACTAGTGAAAAATCATGCCTTCTATCATACTTTGCCAAAAAAGGCTTGCCATTGTTCAGCTCTTCAAATTGCCTGGTTGTTTTCGATAAAGTATATCCAATCCAACCCGAAAAATTTCCTTTTATTTTCTTTGCAAAGAATTCGATGCCATAAGATTCACCTTCACCAAAAAATAATTTATCTTCAATTGTATTTGACTGTATTTCAACCAATCCGCTTTTAAATTCAATCAAATTATTAAAGTATTTATAATATGCTTCTGTCGAAAATTCATAAGTATTATTCATTAAATTTCGATAATAGCCTAATGTGAATTGATTACCAACTTGCGGTTTTATTCGATCAGTACTTGGAACCCAAATATCGGTTGGCAATGAAACCGAAGAGACAGGAGCAATATGTATATATTGATTATTATAAGTATATGATAATTTAACTGAAGATTGTGAATTTATTAAATACCTGGTTGAAAATCTTGGTTCCAATCGGTTATAGGAACTGATTATAGCTCCAGCCGGGAAATTAATGCTGTCGGTTATTTCACCTGTATAGTCTTTTTCATATCTTTTTAATGGGCCGGTTTGTATAAAGTGAGAATATCTTAATCCAATATTAAACCTAAACCGGTTTAACTCAAAATCATCACCTATAAATGCTGCAAGTTCATATGATAAGAAATATCCTTCGTCAATGAAATTAATTTTCACTTTATTTAATTGCGCATTTTGTTCAGTTGGTTTAATATTATATTTGTTTAACTCTGTTCCAAATTTTAATAAATGATTATTTCTTAAAATATTTAATATATTCTTATAATGTAAATTTTTAATATTTGAATTAAGCTGGAAACCGTATTTTGTATGTTGTCCGGAAAAAATAAAATTATACTGTGTATAGCTAATAGTGTTTTTTAAATATGTGTTTTCATTAAATATATGGTTCCATACTACTGATCCCAAATAATTATCCCAGTTTATATTTGTTGTAAAACTAAAATCTTCTTTGTCAAGTTTATATTCGTCTTTGCCCATATATCCTGTAAAGAAAATATTATCTTTTTCAGATAATTTAAAAGCCAGCTTTCCATTCAGATCGCCAAAATAATAGTTAGAAATAAGGTTATCAAATTCTAACAGTTTTGAACCAAAACTTTTTAAGATCAGGTCAATATTTGTTCTTCTTCCGGAAATTATGTACGACATTTTATTTTTAATAATAGGCCCCTCAATTGATAATTTAGATGATAACAATCCTATCCCTCCGTTAAGATGATGTTGTTTATAATCTCCCTCACGAGTTTGAATGTTTAAAACCGAAGCAAGCCTTCCTCCATATTCAGCAGGCATTCCCGATTTAGTGAGTTGCACACTTTCAACAATATCCGGATTGAATATTGAAAAAAATCCGTACAAATGTGAAGGATTGTAAACAATTGCCTCATCAAGTAATATTAAATTCTGATCCGGGCCGCCACCTCTAATATATATCCCGGTAAATCCTTCTTTTGCACTTTGAATTCCGGGTGTTAATTGAAGAATTTTTATTGGATCAGCCTCTCCAAATAAACTAGGAATATTAGTAAATTCCTCTTTATTAAAGTCTATCACACCTATATCAATGCTTTCAATATTTTTATCTTTATTCCCAACAAAATATATTTCTTCTCCTTCTACTGGTTTTGGCTCTAATTGAAATTTTAAATTGATGTTTTCATTCAGATCTATTTGAGAGGTATCGGTTTTATAACCAATATATGATACAACCATAACATATTCTCCTTGCTTAAGCCTTAAAATAAAAATCCCGTCTTCATTCGTAATAATTCCAATTGGTTGACCTAAAATTAAAATATTTGCCCCGATAAGTGCATTTCCATTTGAAGCATCTTGCACAATTCCGCTTATTTCATAAATATTTTTTTGGGAATAAATATTCAGCCAAAAAAATGTATATAGGAATATTATTATAATATACTTGCCCTTCATTTAACCAACATGTCAATAATTAAAAAATATATAATAATGACAAAACTAATTAAATATTTCCTTAAAAACTTCCAGGGATTTTATATTTGAGAATCCTTCCAGGTGAATTTGATAATATTCTATAATTTTTTCGAGAAGATCCGAACGATAGCTATTATTCATGCCTTTTATTTCATAATCATTACCTTGGTGACTTAAAATTTTTGACAATAAAAAAGATTGTTCTTTTGTTAAATAATGATTATGAGAAGGCAAAGACGAAAAAAACTTACCATTCAGCAGATCAAAATAAACCTTACTTGATGAATAATTATTATCGGGTAAGAATCCAATATAACGGGTTAAATGAACCATAAAAAAAAGATGGAAATTAATTATATTTTTATCCAATTGATCCAGTAATATAATTGAGTTGAAAATATATTCGAATAACTGTTTATTTGGCTCTTCTTCTTTAATTAATCTGTACAATAATTCGGCAAGAAACAAGGAAATTGAATTTTTTATTATATTGTTAGAAAGTGAATGTAAAACAGGATTAATCTTTACTTCCTTTATTTGCTGAAAATTTTTATTT
>JAFGQQ010000329.1 GCA_016935595.1 Bacteroidales bacterium | reverse complement strand
GAAACAGGTGCAATTCCATCAGCATACACATCAAAAATTACATCGTGCATTGGTTTAATATATTCACCACTTAAAGGATCAACTGCCCATGGTGACCGCACAGTATTTCTTCCCTCAGTATCTAAATGAAAATGATCGACATTTCCCTCTTCAGTTACCAGTAAATGCTTTTTAGCATTTTGGTCGGGTGAGGTTGAAACCCATAAATATATGGGTAAAGACTTTTGAAAATATACATCGTTGTCTGGTGAAACAAACATAATTGTTTCATGTTCAAGCATTTGAACTTCCGATGCAGTGCCGGCTTCGGCATCTGACTTTCCTTGTTTTTCTGAATTTTCAGAATTTAGCGCCAGTTCGCCTTGTGCAAATAACATTGAAATGCACATGGATAAGATTAAGGTAAGACCTAGTTTGAAATTTTTCATGATGAATTTTATTTGGTTTGACATTATCTACTCCTTTTATTTTAATCCATTCCGAAGAGGTTTATAATATGTTCAATTAATTTTATAAACCAAGTTTATATACCTAATTTATAATTCATTGTTGCACATATTAGAGTGATATGAATCACCAAAATTTTTTATAAAAAAATGTAACTTTCAGCAAAGGTTTATGACATCTTAAATTGAATTAAATGATTGAACATATATTATTAATATTTTAGCTATTTTTATAGTAATTCTTAAATTTTATTAGTTCATATAATAATTCTATGAAAAAATATGTATTTTATCAATTAACAATTTTCATACTTATCATTATGGTATGGTCATGCAATAATATTTTAAATAAAACCGAAAAGGTATATTTAAATTTTATTAAGGAATTAGAGAATAAAATAATTCCTGTAAGTATTGAAGTTAATAAATCTAGTTATAAAGCTGCGGTTACAGGGAAGGCGGAAGATTATAATAAAACTGCTGAGCTTTCTATTCAATATGCAACCATACTTTCGAATAAAGATGATTTTAAGAAGTTAAAAGACTTTAAAGAATCAGGACTGATCAAAGATGAGTTATTAAAGAGGCAGGTTGATGTTCTTTATAATTCATTTTTAGGTTACCAGATGAATGAAGAATTAATTAAGCAAATAATAACCAAACAAAATGAACTTGAACAGAAGTTTACAACTCATAGGGCTTTAATTAAAGGAAAAATTTATTCTGATAATCAAATAGATAGTATATTGAAGAAATCTGTTAATTCTAATGAATTAAAAGATGCATGGCTGGCAAGTAAAAGTATTGCCGAAGAAGTTGTTGACGATGTAAAAGAATTGGTGAAATTGAGAAATGAGGCTGCAAAAGAATTGGGATTCTCAAATCATTATGAAATGTCATTAAAACTTGATGATCAGGATCCTGAAGAAATCGAAGCAATTTTTAATGAATTAGATACTTTAACAAAAGATGTTTTTAAGAATCTGAAAGATGATATCGATAATTATTTATCGAAAAAATATAGCATCCCTAAAAATGAATTAATGCCATGGCATTACCAGAATAAATTTTTCCAGGAAGCTCCTGCAATCTATCAGGTAGATATAGATAATTATTTTAAAGACAAAGACATTGTTGAATTATCAAGAAAATATTATTCAGGTTTAGGTCTTGATGTAGAGGGTATTATTAATAATAGTGATCTTTATGAGAAAGAGGGGAAAAATCAACATGCATTTTGTATGGATGTTGACAGAAATGGAGATGTGAGAATATTAGCAAATATAAGGCCAGACAGCTATTGGATGAACACCATACTACATGAACTCGGGCATGCTGTTTATGATAAATATCATGATTATAGTTTGCCTTATTTTTTAAGAACGCCGGCACATACATTCACTACTGAAGCTATTGCACTTATGTTCGGACGGATGTATTCAAATCCTCAATGGTTGCAAGATAATATTGGAATTTCCGATAATGAGAAAGACAGTATTTCGAATGATCTGGTTAAAAATTTACAATTAGAATTGTTGGTGTTTAGCCGATGGAGCCAGGTAATGTTCAGGTTTGAGAAAAGCATGTTTGAAGAGCCTGAACAGGATTTAAATAAATTGTGGTGGGAATTAGTTGAAAAATATCAATTGCTGCAAAAACCCGAGGGGAGAGATAAACCTGACTGGGCATCGAAAATTCATATATCTCTATATCCTGCTTATTATCATAATTACTTATTGGGCGATTTATTAGCTTCACAATTATATTTTTATATTGGGAAAAATGTATTGAAAACGGAAAACATTACTGGCCAAAGCTTCACAAATAAACCGGAAGTTGGGGAATACCTGATAAATTATGTTTTCAAACCAGGTAACAGGTTTTATTGGAACGAAATGATTGAAAAAGCAACAGGCGAAAAACTAACTGCAAAATATTATGCACAACAATTTATTGGTATCTAAATAGTTATAATAGATATAAATATTTTTTTTAACAAATAGTTTACTTTTCTGTTTTTAAACTATTAAAAGTAAACTATTTGTTAATTATTTAAAATTATTAAAGATGATGCCAAAAATTAATCATTTAACAGAAATAAAAGAAACTGAGGTCATAACTGATAAAAATGTATTATGCGATATTTATAACTCAAAAGGCAAACATATTTTAACAAGTTATACAACAATTAATTCAGATGGAGAGGTTTTGAATTTAAATTTAAATGATCTTCCAAAGGGACATTACCTGTTAAAAATTTCTAGCACAACTTTCACAAAGTTTATGAGAGTAAAAAAACTTTCATAAAAACCTAATTTTTAATTTTTTGGTTTTAATTATTTGTATTTTAAAAGAATATTATAACTTTGGTATACCAGTTAATTTTAAGTGTACGAACACTTTTACCAAATGAATTAAAAATTATTTGAAATTTATATAAATGATTAATTTAATAAAAAGTATATTGGATTCTGAATCAATGGCAATTGAAAATATACCAGTTAACGATAATTATCGAAAAGCAATTGAATTAATTTATACCAAAGTTCATACAGACGGGGGTAAGTTAATTGTGAGTGGTATGGGTAAGGCAGGCCAAATTGCCTTGAATATTGCTACTACATTTAGCTCGACAGGTACACCGTCATTATTTTTACATCCGAGCGATGCTCAACATGGCGATTTGGGGATAATTCAAAAAAATGATATTTTATTATTAATTTCCAATTCAGGAAAAACAAGGGAAATTATCGAATTAGTTGATTTAACTAAAAAACTATATAACCAGATACCAATTATTGTAATTACAGGTAATCCTCAAAGTGAGTTAGGAAAGATTGCGAATCTAATTCTTTTTACAGGCAATCCGAAAGAAGTATGTCCGCTCGATTTAACTCCTACAACATCAACTACGGTAATGACTGTAATAGGCGATGTGTTGGTTGTATTAATGATGAAAAAAATAAATTTCACCAAAGAAGGTTATTCTAAACTCCATCATGGAGGATATTTAGGTCAAAAATCGAGAAACTTTGAAAATTAATCAGATATGAATGCTGAATTAAAGGTACTTCAACATAGCTCGGATATAAGGGGAATTGCTATATCTTCTCACCCAGATGAAAAGGTTGTTTTAAATGATGAAATAATTAAAAAGCTAACAATTTCATTTATTCAATGGCTGGCCGAAAAAAAATCTAAACAACCTGATAAATTAAAAGTATCTGTTGGAATTGATTCACGTTTGTCAGGACCTGAATTAAAAAAAGCAGTTATTGAAATTTTACAAAGTTTTGGTATACATATATTTGACTGTCAAATGGTAATTACTCCTGCCTTATATTTAACAGTTTTAAGTAGTAAGTATAAATGTGATGGAGCAATTATGATTACAGCCAGTCATCTGCCTTTTAATTGGAATGGAGTGAAATTTCTTACAAGTGAAGGAGTTTTAAATAAGAAAGACATTCAGAAAATTATAGAAAATAAATCAGATATATCTCCTGGAAATAAACATGGGAAAATTGAAGAAATAGATGTAAATTCAAAATATGCAAACTTTATGCTGAAGCATATTATTGAAAAAGCTAATGATGAAAGAGTTAAAAATCAACCCTTGAAAGGATTAAAGATTATTATTGATGCTGCTAATGGAGCAGGTGGATTTATAGCTGAGAAAATTCTTGAACCTTTAGGTGCTAATACTAAAGGGAGTATATTTTTAAATCCTGATGGTAATTTTCCAAATCATATGCCTAATACAGAAGACGATCTGGCAATCAAACCCTTGCAAAAAGCAGTTATTGATAATGATGCTGATCTGGGAATTATTTTTGATTCTGATTGCGACAAGGCTGCTTTTGTTGATAACAGGGGGAATTCGATATTAAGAGACAGGCTTGTTGCCTTAATAGCAGCCATTATTATTGAAGAATTTCCAAAATCAACAATTGTTACAGATTCCATAACTTCAGATTCATTAACTGATTTTATTCAAAACAGGATGGGAGGAATTCATCATAGGTTTAAACGTGGATATAAGAGCGTGATAAATGAGGCAATCCGGTTAAATAGAGAAAATTTAAATTGTCCTGTTGCAATTGAAACCTCAGGTCATTCGGCTTTTCGCGAAAACAAGTATATTGATGATGGCATGTTTATGGCTGCAAAAGTATTGATTAGACTGGCAAAATTTAAACAGGTAGGAAAACACGATATTTGTGAATTAATTAAAGATTATAGTACTACAGGAGAAAATCTTCAGTTTCGTTTAAAAATAAAACCTGCCAAATATCTGGAAGAAGGTAACAGAATTATACAAATTATAAAACGATACTCTGATACAGTGCCGGGATGGAAAATTAATTTAAGCAATATTGACGGAATAAGAATTTCTGCAGATAAGTATTTTGGTGATGGGTGGTTTTTATTACGGATGTCATTACATGAACCATATTTGGTTCTAAATATTGAATCTACTTCAAAAAAGGGTATTAAGATGACTTTAAACAGATTAATGAAGATCTTTTTAAAAATTAATACACTCGATACAAATATTATTGAAGATTATTTAAAAAGTAATTGATTAATCTCCTTTTATTTGTTAATTATAACTTTATCCAATTCTTTATTAATTAGATTTATATCCTCATTTGATAACATGAATTCCAATGATTTTGCATTCTCTTCAACTTGTTTCGGATTTCTTGCACCAACCAATACACAGGTTATGCCGGGTCTTTGGCAAGTCCAGTTAATTACTAGCTGAGTTAAAGAAGCGTTATATTTTTTTGCAATAGGTTTTAGCTTTTCAAGGAAATTATTTATTCTTTGTAAATTTGGTTTTTTAAAATATGGATTATCTGATCGATTGTCTCCTTTGTTAAATTTATAATTATCTTTAATTTTTCCCGTTAGTATGCCTCTTTGTAAAGGACTGTATGCCAATATGCCAATATTCTTTTCAATGCAATATGGTATTAATTCATTTTCAATTTCTCTATTAACCATACTGTAAGGTACCTGGTTTGAAATAATGTTGAAATATTTTCTGGCTTCAGAAATTCGATTTTTTGAATAATTACTAACACCTGCAGCTTTTATTTTACCTTGTTTTTTGAGGATTTCCATTGCTTCCATGGTTTCTTCAACCGGTGTTGTATTGTCGGGCCAATGAATCTGGTAAAGATCGATATAGTCGGTGCAAAGCCTTTTTAGACTTTGTTCGCACTCATTAATTACACTTTTTTTTGGGGCATATTTATAAATTTTTATTGGGGTTCCATCATTTTTCTGACTGGTGAAATAATATTCCCCTTTATTATCATCCCATATCAGTCCGTATTTTGTAAATATTTGAATTTTTTCTCTTTTTCCTTTAATAGCTTTACCTATCAATTCTTCACTATGACCAAAACCATAAATAGCAGCGGTATCAATAGAAGTTATTCCCAAATCAATTGCTTTATCAATGGCCAGTAAAGCATCTTTTTCATCCGATCCGCCCCACATCCAGCCGCCAATGGCCCATGCGCCGAAAGCAATTTTAGATATTTTTAAATCGCTGTTACCTAGATTTAGGTAATTCATTTATGTGTAATTTATTTGTATAATCCGCCAAAAAGCTTTGCAAAAAATCTGTGAAATTTATGAACTCCGCTAACCGGTTCGGCATACATAAAAATACATTTTTTTGCAATTAATTCAATACCTGCTTCTTTTGCTGTTTCCAATGCTTCGGTTGTATCAGACATTTGCTGGATCCATATACGTTTTACCCCTTTTTCTTTGGCTTGTTTAACTATATCAACAGTTTGTGATTTTGGTACAGCAATAAATAAATTTTCAATTTCTCCTGGTACTGATAAAACATCGGCATGGCAATTTGTTCCGTCAATTTCGGTTGTATTAGGATTGATAGGTGTTATGTCGTACCCTTTTTGTTTTAATTCATTGAAAACCACATATCCAAATTTCTTTTTATTCCTCGAAACACCTGCCATTGTAAATTTTTTTGATTCAAGGAAATTGTTAATGATTTCTTTTTTATTCATAATTATCATTTTTAAAAATTCATATACGTAAGTTATAAAATAGAATCAAGAAACTTTAATTCTTTCTCGGGAATTTCAATTTTAT
>JAFGQQ010000001.1 GCA_016935595.1 Bacteroidales bacterium | reverse complement strand
GTAAGTCCTAAACCAGTTCCCCCCAATTCTTTCACAGTTTGTTCATGTGCCTGGGTAAATCTTTCAAATATTAATTTTTGTTTATCTAATGGTATACCTATTCCCGTGTCAATAACATAAAAAAGCAAAGTATTATTAGGCTTTAACTCATAACCAAAATTTATTTGCCCTTTATTGGTAAATTTAACAGCATTCATTAATAAATTCCATATAATTTGCCTTAACCTGGTTTTATCAGTTTGTATAAAAAACCTATTTTTAACATCATTATCCAATGTTAGTAATAATTCTTTTTTTTCTTTAAATATTTTATCAGATTCCGTAACTGTTTTTAACTCGGCAAGCAATTGAATCAGATTAAAACTGTTATATGTAATTTTCAATTGTTCGGCTTCAATTTTGGCGATATCAATAATATCATTGATAAGAGAAAGAAGATAATTGCCATTTGAATTGATTATATCAACGAATTCTTCCTTTCTTTTATCAGTATAATAACTGCTTTTTAATAGTTCGGCAAAACCAAGAATGCCATTCAATGGAGTTCTTATTTCATGCGACATATTGGCTAGAAATGCCGATTTTAGACGGTCACTTTCAACAGCTTTTTCTTTTGCCTTTTTAATTTCACGGTTCTTTACTATGATTTTCTCATTTTTTTCTGTTAACTCTTTATTAATTTTTTCATAATCGGATAATAATTTTTCCAGATGCACATTTTTGTTATTTAATTCTTTAGTTAGTTCATCTGTTCTTTGAAATGCCAAAGAATACCTATATGATAGAGCAATGGTCTGGATAAGAATAAACAAAAAGAGCCCGATAGAGACAATATCAACAGATTGAATAACAAAAACATTATTAAGTATATCATTCATAACGGTTAATAACAAGACAATAAAACCGAGTAAAAACAGTTCAGCGCTGTCTTTTTTTAATAAAACGGCTTTAATTAATATATACAGGGCATATATAGCACTTAAAACGAGTACATATACAAATGGTATAATAAGATTTGTATAAAATAAAGTCTTAGTAAATAAGGTTATGAGAATAAAAATTGCTTGTAAAGCAATAACAACATATATAATTCTTTTATGAAAAACCTCCGGATAAAGTGAATAAATGTAAAGTGCGAAAAAGACTATAGCCAGAAACATTGAATTATATTCAAAAAATACAATTTTTTGAAATGTAATACCAGGTATTTCGCTAATTATGTAATCGTTAACAGCGCTAATTCTAAAAAACAAAGCTATACAAAATAAGCCAAAAAATAGAGGAGTGTATTTTTGTTTATTATAGATAAATAAAATAAAATGATATAAACCAATGATGAAAATACTCCCTAACAGAAATATTGTTAGAAACCTTATTTTCAGGAAAGCTTTCCTGATATTATTTATTGGCCCAATTTGGGGCGGATGCCAAAAACCACCTTTCCGGTGGTGGTAATTTGATACATGTACAATGATTTGAACAGTATCCTGAGCTTCAAAAGGAACAAACCTGGGATTATATAAAGGAATAGCATTTTCGATAGTTGAGCTTACTTTTCCTATTTCTGTAATTTCTTTATCATTTATGAAAACTTTGACTGCCGAGCCAAAATCTTTTAATAAGATTCCCCATTCTTTTTTATCGATATTGGTTAGTAAATTAATTCTGTATGTTGCATAACCCGTACTGCTAAAGTTTTTACCATTAACTTGTAATTCTTTCCAAATGGAAGGGATAGAAGTATATCCATCAGGTTGAAGCGTTTCTTCAGAAGTAAAATCAGCACTTTCTAATAACTTGTCCCAATAAAATTCCCAACCATTATCTAATATAATATATTTTGTTTTATCGAAATTAAAATCACGTAAATCTAAAAAACCATTTTCAACTTTAGGAGGGAATCCTTTTTTCCCTGGTAAAATAAAAAATAATGAAAATATATATAATGAAATGATTATTATATAGATATAAATAATTATTCTTTTCTGGCTCATCAAAATTGAAGTTGTCTATCCTATTTTAGTCAGTGAATACATACGCAACAATATTATTAATGTTATACTTATTACAAAATATTTTAGTTATTTTATAATAATTATAAGTATTTATATTTTTTATTACTAGAAAATTATTTAATAAAATTGAGATGGAAATATGAATTATTGTTCAATTCAGGTAATATAATAAAATATTATTTATTTTTACTTCAATTTAAATTTATGTTAAACTAAAACTTATAAAATGAAAAATGTTATTATTTCTATTTTTCTTTCTTTTTCAATTGCTTTATTAGCATTTGCTCAGGAAGGAAACACAAATGAATTAACTTCGAAAAAAGGAGTTCCCGTTTTACCTCAAGCAGGCGATTATGCATTAGGTCTTGATGCTACTCCTTTTGTTAATTTAGTTGGCAACTTAATTAAAATTAATAGCGGTAGCTCATTTAATGATCCTTCAGGATTTAATTATTTGGATGGGGACAATACTATTTATGGTAAATATTTTGTGTCACCATCTACAGCCTATCGTGGAAAAGTTAGGATAGCCAGATTTTCGGAAACTAACAAAGTATATGTATTCGATGATTTATATGATGGATTATTAATAGATTACGATCCGGCTAAAAATGATGTGGTTGATAAAAGGAAAACATCATACTCGTCAATTATATTAGGAGCTGGGCTTGAAAAACGAAGAGGATATGGCCGACTACAAGGTTTTTATGGCGCAGAAGCTTTGTTAATGTATGCTAAGGGCAGTGCTTTTAATCCGAATATAAAATATAAATTTGCAAATAAAATTACTGAAACAAATACGTCACCTACTAATGGATATGGTTTTCTTGGAACAAGAACTTTAAGCATAAAACAAAGTGCAACATTTGGTATTGGAGCCAGGGCATTTGTTGGAGCCGAGTTTTTCTTTGCACCAAAAATTTCTGTTGGAGGGGAATTTGGCTGGGGCTTTTTATATCAGATGCAAGGAGATACAAAAACAGTTACTGAATCATGGAAT
>JAFGQQ010000328.1 GCA_016935595.1 Bacteroidales bacterium | reverse complement strand
GTTTATTTTTAATTCCGAAAAATAATATTTTTCATATAATCCTTTATCATCAAATATTTTTATCAGTATCGGAATAAAATTACTTTGATCTATATACAAATGAATTTCTTTGCAATAATGATTCGGAATTTTAATAACCTGCCCTGGTCTAATATCATAATAATTGTTAATTTCATTGTTTAACATTAAAATCATATAATCATCAATATAGTTTTTCTGGCTTATTGAATAAATATCTTCATTTTCCTTTACATTATATGTCAGTACTTTAAAATTATTTATCTCAATGATTACTTTATGACAAAGAACATTGTTGATTTTTACCAGACCTGAATCTAATATTTGTATTTCTTTGGTGTGATTAGTTATTAAATTATTTAAAATATTGCCCATATATTTAAACACCGAACCTTCAATTATTGTATGATGTTTGTTTTTCCTCATAAGAGTGTGATGCGGTGAGAGATACATGTTAACATAAGGAAAAGAATTAGGGTTTATAATTGCTTTATCTCCGTATATTTCTTCATTTAACAATATTTCAAGTCCTTCATTGGGAGAAATCTGGTAATAGTATAATTTATAAGGATTATAGGTACACTTTACTTTTGAAATTCCAATATAAATCTCTCCCTCTATTCGCTCTTCTAAAACTATTTTAAATTCTATTGAGTTTAATGCTTCAATTTGTTCCAGCATTTTATTTAATTGAATTTCTGCAGATTGCGTAAAACCAATTTTAAAACCAAGTTGTAAAAGAAAAATAAATAGAATTGTTTTGAATTTCAACATTAAGATTTGTGATTTATTTGTGATTTGGTGATTGTAATTTGAGATTTATATTAAAAAAATTTGTTTAAAAAATTAATCTGTTATACTATTAGGTTAATATCATTTTAAGTTTAAGGTGATCTTTATTTTCCTCTAATATATCAAAAAGTCCTGAATTTCTAATTTTTTCTTTTGCCTTTATCCTGCCCTGATGCTCAAAATCCAAGATAAATATACCTTCATCTTTAAGAATCCTGTATATTTCTTTTAAAAACTTATTAGGATCCTTAATACTAAAAAACATATCTAAAGCACAAACCATATCGGCAACTTTATCAGGTAAACCGCAATCATATTTTCCATGCTCATATCCTGTTGCAAGGCTCGTTTCAATGTTATTTAGATTATTTTGTTTTGATTTCTTTATTACTTTTTCAATTGCTAACTCATGAATATCAACAGCATAAACCTTTCCGCTTGTACCAACAATTTTCGAAAACCGGATGGTGTATCTTCCCGGGCCGCATCCGTAATCAACAACTGTATTTCCTTCTTTCAAACCAAATTTATTAATTCGTTTATCAACATATGGAAAAAGAAAATCAACAATTTTGAATATAATATTCATTATTTTAAATGCTATGTCTGGCATTCTTTCTTTACTTACTTTCATAGTTATTTTATTTTAATTGTTTACAAAATTGTCTCCATTCACTTTTTTAACTATTTGAATAAATCTCTCCAATCCCGCATAAATAACCGGTACAATAATAAGGGTTAAAAATGTTGAAACGAATAAACCGCCAATGATTGTCCAGCCCATCGGTGCCCATAATGTTCCTCCCCTTAAAGTTAGAGGGAGCAATCCTCCAATTGTTGTTAATGCAGTTAAAATGATAGGCATAAAACGTGTTTCGCCAGCTTCTTTCACAGCATCGTACAAAGCAACACCTCTCCTTCTTAAAATATTTGTATAATCGACTAATATAATTGAGTTATTAACTACAATGCCTATTAAACTGATAAGTCCGATGGAAGCTGTAAATGAAAAAGAATTATTGGTAATGTATAGTGCCCATATCATTCCTATTAAAGCTAATGGAACAGTTACCAGAATAATTAAAGGCTGAATAAAAGAATTAAACTGAAGTATTAAAACTGCCAGAATAGCAATTATAGCAATTATCATTGCGGTTCGCATTCCGCCAAATGAATCTTCCCTGCTCTCTAATTCGCCACCTATTTTATAATAATATCCACCTGGAAATGGATAATTTTCAAGTTTTTCTATTATTGGATTCATTACTTCATCTAAATTGGCACCTTTTTTTAAATCTGCTAATATGCGTGCATTTCTTTCGAGATTATAACGCGAAATAAGACTTGGAGCTTTTTTAAATTCAATACTGGCTAATTGATTTACTGGGATTAAACGGTTTGCCAGCGACTTAACATATATTTTATCAAAATCAATAATACTTATTTTTTCTTCAAATGGAAGTCTTACAACAATATTATATTCTTTACCCGATTTATCCCTGTATTGAGAAACAGGTAAACCACTAATGGCTGCTCTTATGGTTTTATCTATTTCAAAAACAGGCACACCAAGCATACTGGCTTTGTCTTTATTGATTTTAAAAAATATATCTGTTTGTATTTTATCCAGTTCATTCTCGATATTTATCACCTGATCTGATTCGCTCACAAATTGTTCAACATCTTTAGAAATTTGCTGTAATACATCAATATTTTCGCCAATAATATGGATTTCTATGGGTGCTGCAATTGGTGATCCCTGTTCAAATTCTTTTATATTGATTTCAGCCCCAATATAACCTTTAAAGATATTCCTTAAATTATTAACCAGATAATCAAACCTTTCGATATCATATTCATAAAGCTCAACGTATATTTCAGCAAAATTATTTGAATAATTCCTCTGCATCAGGTTATAATATACTCGCGGATTACCCTTTCCAATATTTGTGGCATAATGTTTTATATCGGGAATTGTATCGAGTATTGACTCAACCCAGTAAGCCACTTCATTGGTTTTATCCAGATTTGAACCTTCGGGTAGAGTAATCCTGATCATCAATTGCGGAGTTTCAGCTTTAGGGAAAAAACTTTTAGGCACTTCAAATATAAAAATGAATACAGAACC
>JAFGQQ010000327.1 GCA_016935595.1 Bacteroidales bacterium | reverse complement strand
AACTTTATTAACAAGGTCGTTTATGTCATACCAGTCGAGGCGAACGGAAATAAGCCCACTTTCGAGGCGCGACATATTAAGCAAATTTTCGATAAGATGGTTCAATCGTACAGAAGCTGTAAAAATTTCATTACATAATGCCGACTGGATATTTCCAGGGTGTGGTGTATTTATTAAAGCATCTGAAGCGCCCATTATGGTGGCGACCGGAATACGCAATTCATGAGAAATCGAATTAAAGAGGGTTTTGTAAAGGCGGTCAGACTCATCGAGAAACCTCGCTTTTTGTGCGATTTCGCCTAAAAATTCCCTTTCAAGGGCATTTGATATTTGGGCAAGAAAAGTGTCCCAAAATACTTTTTTTCCTTCCGAAAATGGTTTATTTAGTTTAACAGCAACCACGCCCGGATTTAATTTAGTCCCTAACAAAGGATAAAAAGTATAATCAATATCCGGATTTATTTGAGTCATGTTTCCTGCTTTTTGACCGTTTTTAAATACCCATTCAGCCACAGCATATTCAGTATCAGACAATTGTTTATCCTTTTGTAACCTGCCCGATGAATGAAGAATGTTATTACCATCCTGGATAATAAAAAGCGAATGAATTGCAAAATAATCATTTATTTCTCTTAAAGCTATTGTTAATACTTCATCAATCCCACTCGATTTCGACAACTCCTTGGTAAGCTGAAACAAGGCATTTGTACGCTCTTCCCTTTCAATTGCAAACTGCTCCTGCCTGCGCACACGAGTGGTTAATACACCATTAAGCAATGCAATAATAAAAAACATAACAAACATTAGAATATCTTCTGCTTTATCAATATGAAAGGTTAAATTTGGCGGAATAAAAAAGTAGTTCCAGACAAGGGCGCTTAAAGCTGCTGCTATAAACACCGGCCCTATACCCATAAATGTAGCCAGAAAAGAAACAACAAACAATAAAATAAAAGATACCACATGATAACTTTGTGTATTTGAAAGTGGAGAACACACAAGGGCTGTAACTGCAATAATAAGGATTGAAAGAAAATAATGATTAACCTTTGAATTAAAAGGTGTATGCAAAAAATGCCCTATTGTTTTTATTATTTTCAAATTGTGTAATTTCAATTTACCGAAGGTTATTTTTTTTCAAACCATAAAAAATACAAAATTTGCAGGAATAATTACACTGCCTGCTAATATATTTATTTAATCCAAAAGTTTTTAGAAAACAAAACAAGAACAGTAAAAATTTCGAGCCTTCCCAAAATCATTAAAAATGAAAGGACCAATTTACCTGTATCCGGAATTTGGGCAAAATTACCAACCGGGCCAACAGTACCTATACCCGGGCCAATACCAGCCATACATGTGGCAACTGAACTGCTCGCTGTTTTAATATCAACGTTTAAAAGCAGCATAATAATAGTTCCTGAAATAAAAATTAAAACATAAATTAAAATAAAAGTTAAAATAGAACCATTTGTTTCATCGGCAATTATATTATTGTTCAATCTTATAGGCAATACAGCATTTCGCGATAACAACTGCCTAAAAATACGTTGTATGTTTTTTAATAAAACCAAATGCCTTGCCATTTTTATTCCACCGGCTGTGGATCCGGTACTACCGCCAAGAAACATGGCAAAAAAAAGTATTACTATAGCAAATTCAGGCCAGTATAAATAATCGGCAGTAGCAAATCCTGTGCAGGTAATAATTGAAATTACCTGGAAATACCCTTCCCTGAATGATTCTTCAATTGGTTTATGCATCTTAAAAAATAAAGCCGCCGTAACAATTAAACCAATAACAATAACTATAAGAAGATAGAACTTCAATTCTTCATTTTCTTTTATCTTCTTGATATCGCGTTTCAAAACATAGTAATGAATAATAAAATTAGTTCCTGCCAGTGCCATAAAAATCATTACAACATACTGAATGTATGGCGAATATCCTGCAATACTGGTGTTTTTTGGTGAAAACCCTCCGGTTGCCACAGTACCAAATGCATGGCAAACACTTTCATACAAACTCATTTTTCCTGCTAATAAAAGAATAACTTCTGCTACTGTTAAACCTACATAAATAATAAGCAACCTGTTACCAACAGCTTTAATTTTTGGTTGAATTTTTTCCTGCAACGACGACTCAAGGGTAAACATATTATAACCACCCATCTGCAACGAGGGCATAATAATTATAACCAACACTATTATTCCTATGCCCCCAATCCAATGAGTAAGGCTTCTCCAAAACAAAACAGATTTTGGCAACACTTCAATATCGGTTAAAATTGATGACCCTGTTGTAGTAAACCCGGAAACAGATTCGAAAAAAGCATTTATAAAGGAAGGGATAGCCCCTGAAAACAGGTATGGCAAACAACCAAATAAACCAATAAATAACCATGATAATGCGACAGATAAATATGCATCTTTTCGGTGAATTACTTCATCTTCATCTTGTCTCCCGGTTGAATAATAAAAAACCACTCCAACAACTAATGTAATTATACCAGCATATAAGAAAGGCAGAAAATTTTCCGAATAAATTAAAGCTATTACAATGTTTACAATTAAAGCCGCTGAAATAATAAGTAAAATGCGCCCGATAACGTTAAAAATAATTCTAAAATTAATGATTTCCTTCACTGCACAAATATCTTAATATCGTTAAAACGATACAAAATTGCCAGTGATTTTATAAAATCGATGTAAAAATATACTCAAAAAATATAAAGATTTTATAAAGATTGTTTTCACGGTAAGTTTTATCAGTTTTCACGTTACAAAAAAAATTTTTTACGTTACGAAATTTATTTTTTACGGTAAAAAAAATTTTTTTACGCTACAAAATTTATTAACGAAGAATTTTTCGAACGAAAGCAACCGTGAAATAAGACATCATGAATACACCGCAGAAACCTTCAATACCAGCAACAGCCCGTAAAAAGCCAAGAGGGAGATAATCTCCGTAACCAATTGTAAAAAAAGTAATGGCTGAAATATAAAAACCTCTTAAAATTATACCTAATGTTTGCTCGGGAGGTAAAGATGTTATTACTTCTGCATTGGTAAATAAAGGGGCAAGTCCATATATTAAACTAAAAATAGTATATACAACAATAACACTAAAGATAACCCTGAAGGGATCTGTGGCATATAATCCCATTTTATCGAAAATAAGTTTACCAAATAAATAGGAAGGATAGGCCCACAATTTATTCATTTTGCCTTTTCTAATATTCCTGCGGAGGTATGCTTTTGCCTCATTTCTTTTAAACTCTACATATGCTTTATCTTCATCAATATACTGGCCGGTGCCGCTAAAGTTTTCTTTTAAAATCCTAAATTGCTCGGCAATGTTATCATAATCCTGCTCTTTCTGGTTCAAAACTAATTGTTTAACATTATTCCGTTTCCAATCAATATATAAATGCCCTAAAAGTCTCATACCTGAAAAATTCATGCATTTAATATCAATTGGAAAATCAAATGGTTTTAAATCGATTATGTCCCTGACAATTGTATCGGACAGATCAACATAATCACATTTAGCCATGCGCAGGTCGAGATAATGGTCGAAATGACATGATACAAAAGATACTGATTTAAATTTGGAATTAAGAAAAGAAATTGAACCTTCCCCAAAAGATGTGCGGTCGAATACAAATGTAGATTCAGCACATTCGGCAAGTTCAAAAGAAATATTTCCACTAGCAAATTCAGCTCTTTTAAAATTCACCCTTGCTTTAGTAACTTCAATTGCTTCAAAAGTAACATCGCCATTTCCAAATATTGCCCGGTTGAAATTTACTTTATCGGTTTTTATTTCCACAGTCCTGAAATCAACCAATCCATTTCCAAATTCAGTACGGTCGAATGATAATTCCCCTTTACCAAATTTTGCAAACCTAAAATCAACAGCCCCATTTCCAAAACGGGCAACACGGTATGTAACTCCACCATCACCAAAATTAACATTAATAAAAGAAGTATCGCCGTGGTTAAAATTAGTATTAATAAAGCTTAACTCCCCTTTGCCAAAAACTGCATACTGAAAATCTTTTTTCCCATCACTAAGTATAGCATCTTTAAACGTTACATCGCCATCTCCGAATAATGTTTTTGAAAAATTTAAATCACCATTTCGAAAAAATGAATTTGAAAAATTCACGCCACCATCCCCAAATTCAACCGATTCAAAAATAACATCGCCATTTACAAAAAGGGTATTACGAAAACTTGTAAGATCATTTGAAAACTTGGCAAAAGAAAAGTCAATTACATAATTTGAATCAAAAATAGCATCGGAAGCAGTGAACCCATTTATCGGCACACTTTGCTTTTTTTCTTGTAAAGTATATAATCTATAAGCAGTTAAAGAAAAATTCTTCACATAACAATCGTCTAAATTTATATTTTCACCTTTTTCAATCTTATCATAAATATTACGGGTTTCAATAAATCCTAATTCCAAAAATTTTATAACTTCCCCACTTTTATTAAAGAATGAAACTAACGCAGTTTTTTCTGTATTTATTCCTCTGGGCGTAGTAAATGGAATATCTTTTATTTCAACCTTAAAACTATTATAGTTAGTTAACATATTTTAATTGATTTGCTGTAAAAATATATAAAAAAATACAAATCATCCAATCCTCTGATAATTTGTGGCTTTCTCAAATCCTTCTATTCTGAATTTCTTTTTATTACCTATGGCTTTTCGAATCATTTCTTCAGTGAAAAAGTTATAAAATACCGGCTCTAAAAAAGAATCGTTTGATTTATAATTAATTAAAAAATCTTTCATTTTTTTATTTTTTAAAATTTGGAAATATAATCCTGTATTTGGATAAATGCGATAAAAAGAGTTTATTCCAGCCGTTGTAACAGGAAGTAATTCAAGCACATCGATCATTTTATATAAAGAATCTATATTTTCACCCGGAAAACCAGTAGAAATGTCAGCTGCTATTTTTATTTCATTTTTTTCTGCATACCTACAAAATTCCTGTATAGATTTATAATCCGCATTCACAGTATTTATGCTAAGCGTTGTAGAATTTGCGCCTGTTTTTTTTAACCAGGTAAACAATTCCTCCGTAACTGGTTTCGGTTTCATATATAAAGTCCAGTCAATTTTATGGTTATGTTTTACAATTGATTTACAAACTGCAATTGAATGTTCAATGTTTAAATTAAACTCACTGTCGCATAAATGAAACCGTTCAATCCCAAATTCTTTTATACTGGCAATTTCCCTGCCAACAGAATCCGGATCATGAAATATAATTTTTTTCTTAGCTTCAGTACAAAAAATACAATTTTCATTGCAGCCTATTTGAGTACGGAATCCGGCAATACCATCATTTTCAATGTATTTATTATAATCAAAAAGGGGTTTTCTGCTGAATCGATATTCCGAATCCTGAAAATAGTCAAAGCCATTTATTATTTTGGGCAATTCGTAATTTTGTTCAAGCATGTTCAAAAACCTAACCAGGGCTAATTCACCCGGGCCTACAATGCCATAATCGGCACCGGTATATTCAAGGATTTCGGCAGGCATAATTGAAAAACCAGCGCCACCTAAAATTACTTTGCAGTCCAGTTTTTTACATTCTGTTATATACTCTTTAATTTCAGGAAGAAAAAATTCATTATTCTGATATAAAACAGTATCGATTTGCCTGATGGTAATACCAATAATATCTGGCTTTAATTTTGAAATAGCTAATTGAATATCACTTTTGGGATCATTAGAAAAACACAAATCGCAAACATCGAAAGTATGTTTGGTTTTTGCCAGTTCGCCGGCAAGGTATTCAATTCCGATAGGTACAACAGGTGGAAAATGATAACGGTTAGGATTAATAAAAAGAATTTTCATTTATATTAGATTTT
>JAFGQQ010000326.1 GCA_016935595.1 Bacteroidales bacterium | reverse complement strand
TTGCATTATAATAGATTGCGCCCCTTCAGGGCTCTAATGGGCATATGTTATAATAACAACGGGCGTTACCCGTTGCTTATGTATTTCACTCTTTCAGAGCTTTTTATGAAAACCTAAATAATTACACATTATGAATAAAATATGAAATTCCAAAAACCAAAAATTAAATCCCAAGCAAATTCAAAATTTAAAACTGTTTTGAATTTCAATATTACGATTTGTGATTTATTTGTTATTTGATGATTGTAATTTGATATTTATATTAAAAACAAGTATCTCGCAGCCCGCAATACAGGTTATATATTATAATATCTAACATTAATTTAATAATATAATCAATTCCTGTTATTTTTTACTTTCTGCTGATTGTTGTCAGATTTTTTATATTTGTTAAAAATTATTTTATCTCATATTAATTATTATTTGAGTTTATGAAAAAATATAAAAAAATAAATACACTTGGAGGCTGGATATTATTTCTGATTGCATCATTTGTTTATCTCTCAACCATAGAACCCACTTCAAGTTTTTGGGATTGTGGCGAATTCATCTCTTCTTCTTATAAATTAGAAGTAGGTCATCCGCCAGGCGCACCTTTTTTTATGTTAATCGGAAGGTTCTTCACTCTCTTTGCAGGGAATAATACTCAACTTGTAGCCATTATGATCAATTCATTATCAGCCCTCGCAAGCGCTTTTACTATTTTATTTCTCTTCTGGACAATTACACATTTATTATATAAAATTATAATTAAAGATCCTGAAAAAGATTTATCATTTAACAACATTTTAATAATTATAGGAAGTGCTGCTATTGGTGCATTGGCCTATACTTTTTCCGATACGTTCTGGTTTTCGGCGGTTGAAGGAGAAGTGTATGCTACCTCTTCATTATTTACTGCCATAGTATTCTGGGCAATACTAAAATGGGAAAATGAAGCAGACCAAATCCATGCAAACCGCTGGATTATTTTAATAGCATATTTAATTGGCCTCTCAATTGGCGTGCATCTTTTAAATTTATTGGCTATTCCGGCTATTGTTTTTGTTTATTATTATAAAAAATACATTCCAACAAAAAAAGGATTTGTTTTTGCCATTTTGCTTTCTATATTCTTGCTGGGAATTCTTATGTATGGTATTATCCCCGGAGTCGTTAAAATGGCAACGTGGTTTGAACTTTTATTTGTAAACAATTTCGGACTTCCATATAATTCAGGGGTGTTATTTTATTCTGTAATCTTAATTGCCCTGATAATTTATGGTATTTGGCGGACGCATAATTCAGGCAAAATAGTACTTAATACCATTCTTATTGCTTTTACTGCTATTATTATCGGATATTCTTCATATGCATTAATTATAATAAGGTCAAATGCTAATCCGCCTATGGATCAAAATAATCCTGATAATCTTTTTTCATTATTATATTATCTGAACCGTGAACAATATGGCGACCGGCCACTATTTTACGGAAAATATTATGATGCTCCTGTTATTGGTCGTGAGGATGGGTCACCTCAATATGTTATGCAAAATGGTAAATATGAAATTATAGAGTATAAACCTGAATACAAATATGATGAGAGGTTTGTTACATTCTTTCCAAGAATGTATAGCGACCAGGCCGATCATAAACAAGTATATAAAGAATGGGGCAAAGTAAAAGGCCGGCCCGTAAGAATTAGAAACTACAGGGGGGAAATGGAAGTGATACATGTACCTACTTTTGGCGAAAATTTAAGATTTTTCTTTTCTTACCAACTTGGTTTTATGTATTTCCGTTATTTTATGTGGAATTTTTCTGGCAGGCAAAATGATATTCAGGGACATGGTAATGCAATTCACGGAAACTGGATAAGTGGTATACCTTTTGTTGACAATGCAAGATTAGGTCCGCAAGAAGAATTCCCACAATCTTTGGCTAATCCAAAATCGAGAAATAAATATTATATGCTTCCTTTGCTTTTAGGAATAATCGGACTGGCGTTTCATTTAAAAAAGGACAAAAAGGATTTCTTCATTGTCACTCTTTTGTTTGTTTTAACGGGTATTGCAATTGTTGTATATTTAAACCAAAACCCTATTCAACCCAGGGAACGAGACTATGCCTACGCCGGATCATTTTACGCTTTTTGCATTTGGATAGGAATAGGTGTTGCAGCAATATTTGACCAGCTAAAAAAATACTTGCCTAAATTACTGGCAGCAATTTTACCGATCCTGTTATGTTTAATTTTTGTTCCCGGACTTATGGCAATTGAGAACTGGGATGATCATGACAGGTCGGGACGATACACTGCAAGGGATTTTGCCTATAATTACCTCAATTCATGTGCGCCAAATGCCATTTTATTCACTAACGGAGATAATGACACTTTCCCTTTATGGTATGCACAGGAAGTTGAAGGCATCAGGACTGATGTAAGAGTTGTGAATTTAAGTTATTTAACTGCAGACTGGTATATTGACCAGCTAGCCAGAAAAGCATATGAATCGGAACCACTGCCATTTTCTTTGAAAAAAGAGCAGTACAAAAGAGGAACAAGAGATATTATACCTGTTTACGATCAAATTAAAAAATACATAGATGTTAAGCAAATAATGGACTTTGTTTCTAATGATGACAAAAGATATAAAACAGCTTCACCTTTTGAGCAGGGAGAATTCATTAATTATATACCAACAAAACGCCTTAAATTGGATATCGATAAAAATAATATATTTGAAAATAATGTTGTTACTGCCAGTTATGAAAACAAAATTGTTGATTCAATTACATGGACA
>JAFGQQ010000325.1 GCA_016935595.1 Bacteroidales bacterium | reverse complement strand
CACCTTTAATTGTAAAAGGTCCCCGCTTCCTAATGCAAACGCAAAGAGTGTAATCCATAAGCCGGCATGATTAAGGAAAAAAGCAGTGTTTTTTAAATTTATTGAGCTTAACCTTCTTAAGGTGGTTAATCCCAATATAAAAAGTAAATATAAAGCTGAGAAAAGAAATGGATAACTATGTTGGAGATGGGTCAGGCCCATAATATCAATAAACCTGGTAGTTTGTTCGGCATTTTGAGGAATAAAACCTAAAAGCAGGGTTAAAAAACAAAAAATAGTTATTGAGCTGATAGCTGCAGGAACTCCTGATAAGAATTTTATAAAACAGCGTTTTCTAAAAAAAATGTGGGTTATTAGGATTAATGATAAAAACAATAATCCCCCGATAAGGTTAATGGGCCAGGATATCGGAGACAATCCTTTTCCTTTACTTATAATTTCAATAATGAAACCGATTAATAGAATTTCAAAAGCAATTAAAAAGCTTTCTCGGTATGACCAGGGCTGTTCCCATAGTGGTTTTTTATTATTCATAGGTTTATTGCAGCGCCTGAATTGAGCTTTCAAGCAATTTACGGATATAAGGATAATTATGGATTCCTTTGCTTCTGTCTCCCACAACAGTAATGTAATTTAAATAGGCATAGGCATGTTCAGGAGATAGTGTTACAGGAACGTTTAATTTTCCGGTTGTATCAACTATTCCTTCCGCAAAAAGTTCACTATACAATTGATTTGTCAATAAAGTAATGTGCTCCTGTACATCATAAACTAAATTATTTAACTCTATTTCATCGGTGTGGCAGGAAAGGCAACCTGCAGTATTTGTTTTCGACCGGCCTTCAAAATAAACCATACTAAAGGTATGGCCTCCTGCTTCATTTCCTATTGCTTCGGCCATATGGCAGGTAATACAGGCATTTGTAATATTGTCTTTATGCGAGGATGAAGGATATTCAATTCCCGGGTATTCAAATCCACCAATTCCTTTAAATAGCGCTGCCTGCGGACTATGGTGCGGGCCGTATTCTGCTGAGGCAATTGTTAAGCTTCCTTCGCCTATAACCGGCAGGGGATTAACTTTCCAGGGTTGATGACAATTAGCGCATTGATTAGCTTTGCCAAAATCAGCTTCTTCTCCCGTGGCTTGAAGTATGACTGAATTTGTTGTTCTGAGTTCCCAGTCGGTAGAATCGTATTTTTCGTGTATTTTATGGCAAGTACGGCATGTAACCGGCGATGGGTTTGAAATATCTGTAATTGTAAAATTTTCTCCTGTTTGCATTGCTTCTGTGTAACCTTCATGGGTATGGCATGTTGCGCATTCCGGTTCATTGTATTTATAGTTTGTTCCATTAAGGTGCATAGAGCTTCCAAACTGCATTTGCCGGGCTAATAATTCTGTTCCGGAATTGTGGCATTGTTTACAGGTTTCGTTTGCGTCTTTTCCCTGGGGGCCTTCACAACTAATTAGTGTATATGACAATAACACTGAAATTGCAATTTTTATAAAAAAGGCAGGGGAAAAATTCCGGATTTTTGAATGTAATATAGAAATTTCCATGTCTCATTTTTTTGTGACGAATATAATAATTTTATAGCATTGCCTGGTAATTTCATTTTATAATTTGCATTATTAATAATAGTATGACGAGAAATGGAATTGTATCCATAAAAAATTATATATTTAAAGCCTGTTTTTATTTGTCATTTTATATGAGAATGAAATTATTTTTTGGGCTGATTTTGTTTTGTGTTTTACTTTTTTCCTGCGAAAAAGCCACTCTCGATCCTGGCGGGGCCAATCCGGATAAAAAGTATTCTTTTGCCGTTGATGTTCAGCCTCTTTTTGATTCAAAATGTGTAACCTGCCACAAAGGAACACCGCCCCCGGATTTACAGGCGGGCAATTCCTATAAAGCATTAATAAATGGAGATTATATTAACAATCCTGTAAATGCCGAAATGACCGAATTATATAAAATATTGTATTCTTCTTCGCACGATTCCAAAACTACACAAGTCGAGAAAGATATTATTACTTATTGGTTGAAGCAAGGCGCTGATGATAATTGAATAAAATGATTAATATTATGAGAATATCAATTTTTAGTTTTCTATTGTTAATTTTTTCCGAAATTCTGTTTGCGCAGGAGAATGAACCGGATAACCGCCCGGTGCGTTCACCTTGGGAAACAAGCCTTTTAATCGATAACCAAACACCTTTGAGCCCTTATAAAAAAGGACTTGATTTTAATATTCATCATCGGTTTTCGACTGTTGAGGATGGGATTACAAATTTGTACGGAATTTATGGGGCATCGAATATACGGTTAGGACTGGATTATGGTATAACCGACCGGTTAATGATAGGGATTGGTACCGAAAAAGACACAAAGCAACAGGATATTCAATGGAAATACTCAATACTACAACAAACAAGGTCGGGAAGCATACCTGTAGCAATTAGTTATTTTGGAAATATTGCTTTCGATTTAAGGGACAGTTCTTTTTTTGGCGATGCAAACCGGTACAGGCATATTCATCGTATTTCATACTTTACACAAATTATCCTGGCTCGAAAAATGACAGAGAAGCTCTCCCTTCAAATTGCCCCGTGTTTTATTTATTTTAATGCTGTTAACCCGGGAGTTGGAAATGCCCATGCAGGAATATCGGCAGGGGGAAGGTATAAAATTACATCCGGAATATCGGTTATTGCCGAATATGACCAGCTTCTTACAAAAAATAAATCTATGGATGTGAAACCAAATATTGCCGCAGGGGTCGAATTTGCAACAGCTACACATTCGTTCAGGTTGTTTTTGTCATCGTATAAAGAAATTACCTACCAGCGTAACTTGGTTTATAATACAAATGACTTTTTTAAAGGTGAATTTCTTGCAGGGTTTAACATTTTAGTCAGGTTTTCGTTATAAAATGAAAATGAAAAGAAAATATATAACATTCATATCATTATTTTTATTTCTTCCGGTTGCGACTTTGTTCTCATCAAGTGAGGATGAAAAGGAGAATTTATTTTTTCAGGAAAATTCTGTTTGTTTAAAATGTCACGGTAAGAAAGTATATTCTTATTATAATGAAATGGCGGAAAAAGAATTAAAAGAACCGATGTGTGAAAACTATCGCATTGATTCTATCGCATTTTATAATTCAACTCACAGAACTTTTCAATGTGTTGATTGCCATTCGGGCGATTATGAGCAATACCCGCATCCTGCAGAAGCCAGATTTGAAGAAATGTGGGCTTGTATGGATTGCCATGCATGGGACGAACAATTTGCCGAATACCATTTTGAAGCCATTGATGAAGAATACCAGGAAAGTATTCATGCTAAAAACAATGAGGATTTTAATTGCTGGCAATGCCATGACCCCCATTCCTATAAAACAATTGCCAGGAAATCAGACAATTTTCATGAAATAATTACCAGCCAGAATGAGGCTTGTTTAAAATGCCATTCAAACATTGAGCAGTTTAAACTGCTGACTGATAAACCTTTTATTAATTTAATTGATAAACATGACTGGTTGCCCAACCAGAAACTGCATTTCAATAATGTGCGCTGTATTGAATGTCATACCCCGATGAATGACTCATTATTAATTTCTCATAAAATTATTGGGGCTGAAATGGCGGTAAAGAACTGTTTAGAGTGTCATTCAAAAAACAGCCAATTAATGGCTTCATTATATAAACATAAAGTGGTTAATGAAAGGAGCAAACTCGGGTTTTTGAATGGCCATATTGTAAAGGATTTTTACCTGGTAGGGGCAAACCGCAATTATATTCTTAGCAGGATAAGTTTTATTGTTGTTGCAGGAATGGCCCTGGGTATTTTTATTCATGTTTTATTTCGTATTTTATTATTAAAAAAGAAGAATGACTAAAAAACTTTACCTCTACCCTTTATGGATAAGGTTATGGCATTTAGCCAATGCTGTTTTGTTTTTATTGCTGATTATTACCGGAATATCCATGCAATACGGGTTGGATTATAAGTATGTGTTGAATTTTAAAAGTGCAGTAAATATTCATAATGTCTGCGGGGTGTTAATATCTGTTTTGTACCTGGTTTTTTTAACCGGAAATATTTTTTCTTCCAATAAAAAACATTATAAAATTGAATATAAAGGGTTATTTATAAGGTTAAAAAAACAGTTTCTGTATTATTCTTTCAGGATGTTTAAAAATGAGAAACCGCCATTTCCTTTAACTACGCACCAAAAATTTAACCCGTTACAACAATTTACATACGTGTTAACCATGTATATCGGTATGCCGCTGATAATTATTACAGGTTTCGCTTTAATGTTCCCTGAAATCATAATCGATACTGCTTTCAAAAAAAATGGTGTAATTATTACCGATGTTTTACATATAGTAATTGGCTTTTTACTTTCGGTATTTTTAATTATACATTTTTATTTTTCAACAATAAGCCATAAACCTAAAGGGAATTTTAAGGCTATAATTAAAGGATATCACGAAACAGAATAAATCTATAGTAATCATTAATAATTTTTTTATGAAAAGAAAAGCATTATTATTAATTCCGGTAATTTCAATTATTATCATTGTTGTATTATCGTCATTCAGTATTATGCAGCAAAAAATGCCAAAACCATGGGCAGTTCCTGCCGAATATAAAAACATGAAAAATCCGGTAGCTGCCGATGCTGAATCAATAAACATTGGAAAAGGATTATATAACAAACATTGCGCTTCGTGCCATGGTAAAAAAGGACTTGGTGATGGGGTTAAGGCAAGGCCACTGGAGACATTCCCGGGTGATTTGTCAAGCGAAGAATATAAAAAACAAACCGATGGCGAGCATTTCTACAAATCGAAATTCGGGCGTGATGAAATGCCAAGCTATGAGGGGAAAATACCGGATGAAGACATCTGGCATATGGTTAATTTTATGAGGACTTTTTAGTAACCATTATATCTGAATAGTATATAATATTGCTTCTAGAATCAGGTTATATCCTTATTAATAATCCAATAAGATAGGATGTAAGGTTACAAAAAAAAGAAAACACGAAAGCTTTCTTTAGATTTGTTTTAAGAAATCCTGATAAAATGAATGTTTCGATTATTACCGCTGACGATTCAGAGATTATTATATAGAAAATTTTTGTTTTAATGAATAAAGGCAAAATAAACCATAAATAGGGCAGGGTAGCAAAGGATGCAATAATACCTGCCAATAAAATAATCCAGATTTTAACATCTGGATTTTTTATAATTAATTTAGTTAACACAAATAATGTTATTGTTTCAACTAATATTGTTAAGCCAAGTGATTTTAAGAATTCAATTTCGTAATTCATTGTTTATCCAATAGTGTCATTATAATTTTTAATGACCATGATTTGGGTTTATTTAACAGTAAAACTTCTTGCCTCAAATAACTTATCAAATTG
>JAFGQQ010000324.1 GCA_016935595.1 Bacteroidales bacterium | reverse complement strand
TAAATAAATATTGCTTTAGAATAGTAACCCTGCTTTATATATATTTTAGCCAAAGTTTCAGAAATATAATCATCACTTTCTTTAATGCTGGTTTCAGATATATCTTTTATTTCATCCTTCTCTTTCATGCCATCTGATGGGGGTTTAATGCGAGGTTGTTTTATAATAAATTCATCAATTAAATCATTTTTACCAGTTTTTTCAGTCGTATATGTAGATGATTTTTCCTCCTCAATATTTCTATCTTGAGTTATAACCTCCGTTTTTCTTCTAATTTCCTTTCTATTGTCATTTTCATCGAGAACCAATAAATCAATATCAGTATCTTCTTTATTTAAAAATGGTACTTCCTTCTCTTTATGCTTGTTAACAGTATCTTTTTCTGTAATCGTTTCTGGTTCTTCCTTTTTAATTTCAGTTTTTTCCTTATTTATTTCTTTATCTTTGGCTTCAATTTCATTTATCAGATTAAAAAACTTTGTACGGTTAGGAATATTTACAATCAATTTTCTAAGCCAATTAATATATTCAGGATTCTTGGAAATCTTTAGATTTTGTAACAATAATGAACATGCCGACTGGAAATACGGGTATTTAGAAATAACAGCTTCTAAATCTTTAATTGAAGTATCGTTTAATTTACTATTATCTTCAATGTAATTAATTAAAATTTCTTTTTCCATTTTTTACCAATTTACAAAAGCTTCATTAAAAATATCTTGGATTAATTCGTTAATAATACCATTTATGGTTTCTTCATCTACATCGGACAAACTTTTATCACTTCCAACATCTTCATATCTTGAAAATGATTTGTTAAAACTTAAATCGGGCTCAACACTATTCGTGAATTTTACTTTTATAGTTATTGTCAGTCTGTTTTGTGCAGCGCGCTCTTCAGCAGTAATACTTGTGGGCCTTATATCGTAATTTGTTATTTCACCTTCAAAATCCACATCACCTTCGCCATTTACAATTATTAAGTTAGTTTGTGCCTGGAACTTATCTTTTAATGCATCAGTTAAATTTTGACTTAATGTAGGATGAGATAATGGCGCCCTGTTTACAAAATATTGGACAGAAACAGTCTTTATTTCTGGTGAAATTGAAGCCCCTGAGAAAGAATACTTAACCTTGCATCCTGATAAAATAATTAAACCAATAAATACTATTATCAAATTAGTTTTTCTGTTCATTATTAAATACAACATTATTAATTATTTATTAGTTAATATCGTATTCTTTTATCTTTCTATATAATGTTCTTTCAGAAATTCCAAGTTCGTTTGCAGCATGTTTCCGTTTACCATTATGTTTAACTAATGCTTTCATAATCAATTCCTTTTCTTTTTCAGCTAAAGAAAGCGATTCTTCAATAATTTCCTCTGTATCCTGGATAGTATGATTCACTTCATGCTTTAAATCAACAGGTTCTCGTGAAATTCCCGATATTTCATTAATTTGATCTGCTTCCCGATATAATTTTTTTATAATGTGTGCATTGTCTTCATGTAATTCAATGTTTTCAGGACTTTTTTGCAAAATTCCCAGCACTAATTTTTTTAAATCATTCACATCGTTTTTCATATCAAAAAGAATTTTGTATAAAATTTCTCTTTCATTTGAAAATGATTTCTCGTCGAATCCTTTATATAAAGCAGGAAGTTTTGCGCCAATATAATCGGGTATATATTTTCTCAATGTTGCTGCATTTATTTTCCTTTGTTGTTCAATAACGGAAATTTGTTCAGTAATATTTTTCAATTGTCTTACATTTCCAGGCCATTCATAATTTATTAATACTTGTTTTGCTTCTTCATCAAGTTCAATTGGAGGCATACGGTAATTTTCTGCAAAATCAACTGCAAATTTTCTGAATAATAATTCAATATCTTCATTCCTGTCTCTTAAAGCAGGAATATATATAGGAACCGTATTTAACCGGTAATACAAATCTTCCCTGAATTTATTATTTTGCACCGCTTCTAAAATTTCAATATTGGTTGCAGCAATTACCCTGACATTTGTTTTTTGTACTTTTGACGATCCCACCCTGATAAATTCACCTGATTCTAATACGCGTAATAATCTGACCTGGGTAGCTAAAGGAAGTTCGGAAACTTCATCAAGAAAAATTGTGCCACCATCTGCCACTTCAAAATATCCCTTCCTGCTATCGTGTGCACCTGTAAAAGCTCCCTTCTCGTGGCCAAATAATTCCGAATCGATTGTGCCTTCGGGAATTGCACCACAATTAACTGCAATATAAGGACCATGTTTTCTGTGGCTATGCTGATGAATAATTTGAGGAAATACTTCTTTACCGGTCCCGCTCTCTCCAGAAATCAATACTGACAAATCGGTCGATGCAACCTGAACAGCAATATCAATAGCTCTTTCAAGACCAATCGAGTTGCCAATTATACCAAATCTTTGCTTGATTTTCTGAATATCCATTCCCTGTAATATTTTTTTTCTGCCAAAATTGGTAATAAAAATATGACAAAATTACAATTTAAATAAAGATTTTCTAAATTTGCTAGAAATTATTCTTAATGATATGAATTTACAATTTATAGGAATTATACCTGCCAGGTACGATTCAACAAGGTTTCCAGGCAAACCACTTGTTAAAATTGGTGAAAAATCAATGGTTCAACGGGTTTATGAACAGGCATCCCGAATTCTCGACTGGGTAATAGTTGCCACCGACGATGTAAGAATAAAAAAAGAGGTGAAATATTTTGAGGGAAATGTGATTATGACCTCACCTGATCATAAAAGCGGGACAGAGCGTTGCGCTGAAGCTTACCATAAATTCATTGAAAAAAACGACATGGAGGTTGATGTGGTTATTAACATCCAGTCTGACGAACCATTTATTCAACCCAAACAAATTAAAACCTTAATGAACAGTTTTTATGATCCTAATGCCGAAATTGCCACATTAATTAAACCAATAAAAAATACCGAGGAAATCTTCGATCCGAATGTTGTAAAAGTGGTGGTAGACCGTATGGGTTATGCTTTATATTTCAGCCGGTCGCCCATTCCTCATATAAGAAATTGTGAAAAAGAAGAATGGTTAAGTAAACATCACTTTTATAAACACATCGGAATATATGCCTATAAACCTAAAAGACTTAATGAAATAATTAAAGCAGAGCCATCACTTCTCGAAAAAGCCGAAATGCTTGAACAAAATGCATGGTTAGACAATGGTTTTAGCATAAAAACCTCAACAACCAATATTGAAAGTATTTCGATTGATACGCCTGAAGACCTGGAAAAAATTGAAAAATCGGGATTTATAGAAGAATTCGATAATCAATAATTATAGACCGCAGTATATTTCCAATTTTTTACGGATTT
>JAFGQQ010000323.1 GCA_016935595.1 Bacteroidales bacterium | reverse complement strand
CTGAGGGATTAAGTATTTTATATTTTAATCCTAAATACGATATTAGCGATGAAGTATTAATAAAACTGGGTTACAAGAATTAATTTTTAAAGTTATCAGTTTATACGGGGCTGGCTCAAAAGTATATTTTTAAGTCATTCTGAGCGTAGTGGAAGAATGTATATTACTGAAATCCAACACATTTTGACTTCCTGCCTGCTGCAGGCAGGCGCTCAATGTGACATTCTCAATAAATCAGGACTTTTGAGACAACCCTTTTTTGTTTTCTGAACGGATTTGCTTAGAATTGTAAAAAAAAGATATGACCAATAAGAAGTATTGTCCGATTGGTATATTTGACTCAGGATATGGAGGACTTACTATTTTTAAAGAAATAATATCGTTATTACCTGGTTACGATTTTGTTTACTTAGGCGATAATGCACGTACTCCTTACGGAACAAGATCATATGATATTGTATATCAATATACTCTTGAAGCAGTAAATACCTTATTCAATCTGGGGTGCTGGCTTATTATTCTAGCTTGTAATACAGCATCGTCTAAGGCATTAAGAACAATACAACAAAACGATCTCCCAAAAATTAATCCGGAGAAAAGAGTTTTAGGAGTATTAAGACCAAGTGTTGAGATAATAAATAAATTTACCCGTAGCAACCATATCGGAATTTTTGGTACTGAAGGAACCATAAACTCCGAATCATATATTCTGGAAATAAAAAAACTCTATCCTTATATTCAAGTTAACCAGGAAGCTTGTCCAATGTGGGTTCCGCTTGTCGAGAATAATGAATATAATAGCGAAGGAGCCGATTATTTTATTAAAAAACATATTAATAATATCCTGTTAAAAGATAATAAAATTGATGCTATTATTTTAGGTTGTACTCATTATCCTTTTTTAATGCCAAAGATTAAAAAATTTTTACCTCATAAAATAGAAATAATTTCCCAGGACAAGATAGTTGCAGAAAGTTTAAAGAATTACCTGAATCGCCATCCTGAGCTTGAAGAAAAGATAACCACTAATGGGCAAAGAAGATTTTTTACTACAGGTTCCCCTGAGATGTTTTCTGAAAGAGCTGGTTTGTTTCTTGATGAAAAAATATATGCTGAAAAAATAATATTTAAATAATTTGCATCTTATTTATACCAGTTGGCATATTTGATATAATTTTCAGCCGTTTTTTTGCGTTGATATTTTATTTAGATAAAATTAAATTGAACAACAAAATAATCCATAATTTTGTTATTTATATTAATTTCAGTATTTTTTTAGATTTTATAAATATTTATAAATCTGCTGATTAATTTTTCTTCCATGGTAAAAAACGGAAAGGTAATTGAGCGAGAAGAGATAGTGATTAAATTTGCAGGTGATTCGGGTGATGGAATGCAATTTACTGGTGATCAATTTTCTGAAACTTCTGCTTTTGTTGGTAACGATTTATCCACTTTTCCTGATTTCCCTGCGGAAATTCGGGCTCCGCAAGGCACTATTGAAGGAGTATCAGGTTTTCAGGTACATATTGGAAATACTGATGTAAATACTCCTGGTGATCTGGCCGATGTATTAATTGCCATGAATCCGGCAGCCCTGAAAGCAAACATGAATTTGATCAAAAATAGTGCAACAATTATTATTGATATTGATAATTTTGATAATAAGCATTACAAAAAAGCTGGATATATAGAAGATCCAATACATGATGGATCCCTTGAAGGGTATAATGTTGTAAAAGCTCCAATTACCGGTTTAACCAGGTCGACTTTAAAAGATTTAGGGCTTGACATTAAAACCATTGATAAAATAAGAAATCAGTTTGTTTCAGGTATATTATTCTGGTTATTTAACCGTGATATTAAAATTGGTTTAGAGTTTATTAAAGATAAATTTAAAAAAAAGGAAATTATTGAAGCTAATATAAAAGCACTTTATGCAGGATATAATTATGCCGAAACAATGGAAGCATTTTCCACAACTTTTCATGTTAATCCTGTTAAAGAAAAAAAAGGGAGGTTCAGACAGATTACAGGAAATATTGCTATTTCATGGGGGCTATTAGCTGCATCTGAAAAATCAGGCAGACCGTTATTTTTAGGATCATACCCGATTACACCTGCTTCAGAAATTCTTCAGGAATTAGCAAAAAGAAAATATTTAGGTGTAAAAACTTTTCAGGCAGAAGATGAAATTGCCGGGATATGCGCCTCAATTGGAGCCAGTTATGCTGGAAATCTGGGTGTTACATCTACTTCTGGTCCTGGTTTAGCGCTTAAAGGGGAGGGGATTGGTTTAGCCGTAATGGCTGAATTACCATTAGTAGTTATTGATGTTCAGAGAGGTGGCCCTTCAACAGGTTTGCCAACAAAGCCGGAACAATCTGATTTAATGCAAGTCCTGTATGGGCGAAGCGGAGAGAGCCCGGTTGTTGTGATGGCTGCTTCAACACCTGCAAATTGCTTTCATTATGCTTATATGGCATCTAAGATTGCTTTGGAACATATGACTCCTGTTATACTATTATCAGATGGTTATTTAGCCAATAGTTCAGAATTATGGAATATTCCTAAAATTGATGATTTACCAGAAATAATTCCACCTTTGGTTAAAGATAATTATCCTAATTATCAACCATATAACAGGGATCCTGAAAAATTAAATCGTTTATGGGCTTTACCAGGGCAGAAAGGATTAAGACACAGAATTGGCGGATTAGAAAAATTTAATATCACTGGTGAAGTTTCTTACGATCCTTCTAACCATGAGATTATGGTTCTTTTAAGAGAAGAAAAAGTGCAGAGGGTGATGCATTATATTCCTGATCTGGATATATATGGTAAGAAAAAAGGAGATTTGCTGGTTGTTGGATGGGGGGGTACTTATGGAGCTCTTTTTACAGCAGTTAAGGAACTTTTAGAAGAAGGTAATGAAATTAGTTTAGCGCAATTCAATTTTATTAAACCATTGCCAAAAAACACGGCTGAAATTTTTAATAATTTCAAAAGAATATTGGTTTGTGAGTTAAATATGGGGCAGTTTGTGTATTATTTACGATCCCAATTACCTCAGTTTAAATATTTGCAATATAATAAAATTCAGGGATTGCCTTTTTTTATTTCTGAATTAAAGGAGAAATTCTATCATGTTTTAAACATGACATAAGATGGCTGAAAAAGAAAATTTAACTAAACAGGATTTTGAATTAAATGAGCCGGTAAAATGGTGCCCGGGTTGCGGTGGTCATGCTATTTTGGCTTCATTACAAAATGCGTTGCCAGCTGTGTCTGGTTCAAAGGAAAATGTTGTTTTTGTTTCCGGAATAGGTTGTTCATCACGACTTCCATATTATATTAATACTTATGGTTTTCATACTTTGCATGGACGAGCCACTGCTGTGGCATCAGGAATAAAAACTGCAAATCCAAATCTTTGTGTTTGGGTGGTGGCAGGTGATGGTGATTTAATGGCTATTGGAGGCAACCATTTTATTCATTTATTAAGAAGAAATATAAATATAAATATTATTTTATTTAATAATAAGATTTATGGACTAACGAAAGGTCAATATTCACCCACAACTCCTAAAGGAAGCATAACTAAAACATCTCCCGATGGAACTATTGAAAATCCTTTTAAACCAGGTGAATTAGCTATGGGCGCACAAGGCACATTTTATGCAAGAGTAGTTGACACGGAACCCAATATGATGAAGGAAGTTTTTATTCAGGCTGCTAAACATAAAGGAACATCATTGGTTGAAGTTTTACAAAATTGTGTGATATTTAATAATAAAATTCATACAGAAATAACCGGAAAAGATGTAAAAGAAAATAATCAAATTTATTTAGAACATGGTAAACCTATGATATTTGGTAAAAACCGGGACAAAGGTTTGATTATACATAACTCAAAAATTATTGTTGTTAATATAGGGGAACAAGGAGTAACTGAAGAAGATGTTGCAATACATAATACACATAGCCCAGACGACACAACACACTATATGTTAACCCGCATGACTCTTCCTGATTATCCTGTTGCCATGGGTATAATAAGAGCATACCAATCAACTGTATATGAATCGGTCCTACATCATCAGATTGAAGAGGCAAAGAAGAATACAGAAATTAAAACTGTTGAGGATTTATTTAATTCCGGAAATGTTTTTGAAGTAAATTAATTTATTATTACCTGAAATACCTATTTATTATTTTTGAATAAAATTATAGATTTATGGAAAACAGGATCAGAACTGAAATTTATAAAGGGAAAAAAATAATTTTTCTTGATTATACCGGTGTGAGCCATCATATTGAAGATAAGTTTATGAAAGTGATAGATGAAGCAAACGATTGGTTAGTTAATTAAAATAAATATTTCTAATAGAATTTATAGCATATATGATTAAGGTCAGAATGTTTAGAACCATACCATTATTTTTTTTATTTCCTATAGTTGTTTTATCTCAAACTGAAATTGGATTTGCTCCTCAAAATCAATTTTACAGAAGAAATATTAATAGCATTTTAAATTTCAATGTTATAAAGAGTGAGAAAACATATTATTCTTCACCCTTAAAGATTTATTATGGTGAGAGGTTAATCAATAAAAAATCAATAACCTATTTTCCCAGAATATACGATCTCAGGAAGGAGAATTATTTAACAGAAGTGAAAGATCAAGGAGAAGTTGGTTCATGCTGGTCGTTCGGTATAATTGGTGCAATTGAGTCGAATTTATTACAACGAGAAAAATTACTTTATGACCTTTCAGAAGAAAATATGGCAACTTGTCATGGTTTTTATTATAAGAAAAACGATGGAGGAAATTTTGAAATTGCCACTTCTTATCTTGTTACACATAAAGGTCCTTTATTGGAGAATGAAGATCCTTATATAGATGATACTAACTCTGTCTGTAAAGTTTATAATGTTAATCCTGTATTTTATATTGATGATGTAAGGTGGATATCGATTAACAATATTGGAGAAGATATTAAACAACAAATTATTGATTATGGAGCTGTTACTGTGTCAATGTATCTTGATGAAAGTATTGAATATTATAATTGGGGTGATAATACTTATTATTATAATGGGAATGAATATCCCAATCATATGGTATTACTTGTTGGCTGGGATGATAATAAAAAAATTACAGGAGGAACAACAAATTTTAAAACGCGTTTTGGCGGTTGGATTGCGAAAAACAGTTATGGAACGGATTGGGGCAATGAAGGTTTTTTTTATGTATCTTACGAAGACACTAGATTTGGAGAAACCGGAACCTTTTTCCCCGAAATAAAACAAATTATTGATTACGACACAATTTATTATTATGACGAATTAGGACCTGTTTCTTCAATTGGCTTTTTTGGGAGTTCAGAAGGCGAAGAAAATAAAGCTATCGGGCATGGATATGGAATCGTAAAATTTAGCCCCGACAAGCCTCAACTAATTACAAAAATCGGAACTTATATTGTATCGGCTGAAACTTTTATTGATATTGAAATTAATGATGATTTTAGAAGAGGAAACATAGCAAAATTGGAAAATCAATACTGTGAATACCCGGGATATTATACATTTGATATAAATGCTGTTGTTGAAGATGATTTTTATGTAAAAATAAAATATTCGAGTACAACCAGTGAGTATCCTATCCCAATTGAAATAGAAGAGGAGGAATATGCGTATCCACATATCGAAAATGATAAGTTTTGGGTTAGTAGTAATGGAAACGATTGGCAAAATCTTGGTGAGAATATAGAAGATAGTCAATTCGATCTATGTATAAAAGCCTATGCCAGAAAAGACAAGCCTATTTTAAAAGAATTGAAAAATGAAGAAGCTGTTAAAATATACCCTGTTCCAACAACCGGTTTCATTAACATTGCTCTTAATTATTTAACAGATGATGAAATAAATATTAATTTATATGATATTTCGGGTAAGCAATTAGAAAATTTAAGTTTATCACCGGATGAAATTAATTCTGATTATTTGTGGAATTTATCTAATTATTCAAGTGGTTTGTATCTTATTCAGATAGAAGACGGACAAATGGTTGAATTACATAAAATTCAACTAATAAAATAGGTCAGTATAAGTCGAATTAAGAGTAATATATTTAAATTAGTGATTTATTTACCAGAAGTGGTTTTAATAAAATCTAACATTAACGGGATATCTATGGCATTTATTCCATGTTTTATAAGGTATTTACTGTCATTTTTGTATTCATTATCAAACCATTCAAAGTCGTATTCCGATTTTTTAACTGCTTTTTTATAATTTTCAATAGCTGTTTGTTTATTTCCCATACACCATTCAATATGTCCAAGGTTTAAATAATCATTTTTATTATTTTCTTTTTTAATGACCTTTTCCATATATTTTTTTGCAGGTTCAAATTTTCCCATTAAAAATGAGCACCAGGCAATTGGTCTTTGAATTTTATGGTTATCAGGTTCTAAATATTCCACCTTATAATAATATTTCAAGGCTTTTTCATATTCACCCAAATCCATATAAGAATGGCCTAAATAGGCTTGTATATAAAGGTCGTCAGGATTTATTTTCTCAGCCTGTTCAAGATACCTGATTGCATCTTTATATTTACCTGACATTTGATAACAATATGCTATTTTTTTCGAAAGCCAAAGCTTATTGGTGTCATAAAGTTCGGCTTTCAAATAAGCATTTAAAGCTTTTTCATAATTTCCGATTTGTTGATGGCAGTAACCTGCTTTTTCCAAAACTTCAAAATCTTGGGTTTCTTCGGAAAGCATATTAAAAATTCCAAGAGCTTCGATAAAATATTCTTTTTCAAAATAAAACTCTGCAATATTCCTTAATACAGTTTTATCTTGCAAAATGGTCTTGAAGAGAATGGAGTCGTTAAAATTAAGATTGATTTCGAAAATATCGAGAAATTCTCTTTTTAG